>CAURMD010000015.1:0-24164 GCA_963525985.1 uncultured Streptococcus sp.
AAACCATTTTCATGTTATGATAAAGTAAAAAAATTTCGCAAAAACGCTTGACTCTGACCTAAGGGGAGGGGTTATACTATCATTGTAAGGAGGAAATCATGTACCATATAAAAGAAGCTGCGCAGCTTTCGGGCGTCTCGGTCAAGACGCTGCACCACTACGATAAGATAGGACTTTTGGTTCCTTTAAAGTCGGAAAACGGCTATCGAACATACAGTCAGGAGGATTTGGAGCGACTTCAGGTCATTCTTTATTATAAATATCTAGGCTTTTCTTTAGAAAAAATAGCAGAGCTATTAAAGGAAGAAAGGACAGATTTATTGCCTCATTTGACTAGGCAGTTGGACTATCTAACTCGAGAAAGGCAACATCTGGATACCTTGATTTCAACCTTGCAAAAAACCATTCAAGAACAAAAAGGAGAAAGAGAAATGAGCATTCAAGAGAAATTCGCTGGATTTAACTACCAAGACCATCAAAAATATCACCAAGAGGCGGTAGAGAAATATGGACAAGAAGTCATGGACCAAGCGCTGGAGCGCCAAAAAGGTCACGAAGACGAGGCTACAGCTGCCTTCAACCAAGTTTTTCAAGCTTTGGCACAAAATCTTCAAGCTGGTCTACCTGTAACAGCAACCGAAAATCAAGAAGAAGCAGCCAAACTCTTGCAAGCTATTCGTACTTATGGATTTGATTGTACGATTGAAGTATTCGGCCATATCGGTAAGGGATATGTTTATAACCCAGAGTTTAAGGAAAACATTGACAAATTTGGAACTGGCACTGCCCAATACACATCAGATGTCATTGCCCACTATGTCCAAACTCAAACAAAATAAAATCGGAGGAGCATTCTTCCGATTTTTACTAAATTCAAGCACTATTTGCTTAATAATTTTTCTACCACATTTAGTTTTCGCATGGTCAAATCTACATTAAAAAGCTTTTCAAGATAGTTGGTATGGAGTTTCTTTTGTTTAGCAGTTCTAGGGAGATAGAGGTAAAGGCAGTGGTTACCGATACAAATTTCTTCTTCACCGTAATCAATTTTCAATTTGTCTAAAGGGAGGCTTTGAATAGATTCTTGATAAAAAATCACGTGTATACGGTCATAAAGATAGTGTTCTCCAAAAGGGTTTTCTTGGACAATGTTTTTAAAAATATCCTTATTCTTAATGATTATTTTGAGATCGGCTCCAATCTTTTTCTTTATTAGAGTATGAACCTGTTCTCGTATTTTTTCTAAGGCTAAGTTACTTTCAAGAATGATATTACCACTTTGAATATAGGTTCGAACTTGTTGAAAACCGGCTTCTGTTAAGATATCTACTAGATAAGACATTTTAGGGATAGCATTTTTTCCATTAGGAGTAACTCCCCTTAACAAGATAATATGTTCCAAAGGACTTCCTTTCTTTTGGGGCTGATTTAGCCATTAAATAATTCAGATTTAGATTGGGTTTGATCCCGCCACCCAACCAGTACAGAGGGCAGAAGTGATGTTAAACCCACCCGTGTGGGCATTGATATCCAGTACCTCGCCAGCAAAGTGGAGTCCAGGTACCAGCTTACTTTCTAGAGTTTTGGGATTGATTTCCTTGAGACTGACGCCCCCTTTGGTAACAAAGGACTTGGCAAGGGACATTTTTCCGGTCACAGGGATTTTGAGTGCTTTGATAGACTGGAGAAGTTGTTCGCGTTCCTTTTCAGTCAGTTGTTTGACTTTTTCTGGATAGCCTTGCACAAAAAATTCTGCCAAGCGTTCTGGAAGAAAAGTTCTTAAAGCATTTTTCAAGGATTTTTCCCGATTTTCTTCGAGAAATGCAGCTAAGTCCTTCTCAGAAAGTTGAGGCAAAACATCGAGTGAGAGAACCTCTCCACACTTGACAAAGCTGGACATACGCAGAGCAGCAGGGCCTGACAAACCAAAGTGGGTAAAGAGCAGATCGTGAGTGATGACATGCTTACCATAACTTAGGGTCACATCGTCTAGTGAAATCCCCTGAAGTGCTTTGTGTGGAAAATCCGTTAATAATGGACTTTCAGCAGCCTCAAGTTCGGTAATGGTGTGTTTAAAATGACGGGCAATCTCATGTCCAAAACCAGTCGAACCAGTGGAAGGATAGGATTTTCCACCAGTTGTGACAATCAGTTTATCACAAGTGAAGATTTGGTCAGCTGATTTAAGAACAAATTGGTCATCCACCTTTTTAACCGAAACAATCTCGGTTTGAGTAGCGACTTGACCGCCTAGCTCAGTAATTTTCTTTTCCAAAGTCTCGATTATAGTTCGTGATTTGTCGCTGGCCGGAAAGACGCGCCCGTGGTCTTCGACCTTAAGTTTAACCCCATTTTCAGTAAAAAAGTTGATGATATCATGGTTATCAAATTGGGAGAAGACACTGTAGAGAAAGCGCCCATTTCCAGGGATGCCAGCTAGTAGGTCGTCCAAGCTACCATTGTTGGTCACATTGCAACGTCCCCCACCAGTTCCAGCTAATTTTTTTCCAAGTTTCCGATTTTTTTCGATGAGGAGGGTTTTCTGACCATAAAAGCTACTGGAAATCGTAGCCATCATACCAGCAGGTCCCCCACCGATGACAATAGTATCAAAATGTTTCATAGCTCTATTGTACCACAAAAAAACAAGAGATGAAGTCACCTCTTGTCAAGAATGCAATTAATCAATTTCATATCCCATCAGCAAACCACCATCTTCTGCATAAAAACTGCAGAGACCAGATGTTGGGAGAATTTTAATATCCGCCTGTGGGAAATTTTCACGGATTCGCTCTGAAAGCTGTTGGCAACATTTCTCGTTATTGCGTTGAGCCATGATAATACGACCACCAGCATATCCTGCTTTTACTAACTCATCATAGGCAGCTTGAACTGATTTCTTTGATCCTCGTGCTTTTTGTAGCAATTCGAGAGTTCCAGTTTGACTAGCTTCTCCGACCATACGGATATTTAGAAGGCCAACGACCGTACCGATAAGCTTGCTCAAACGGCCGTTTTTAACCAAGTTATCGACCTTTGCTAGAACAAAGAGCAACTTGGTTTTTTCTTGGTAAGCAGTGATAGCTTCAACCACTTCTTCAAAAGATAGGCCCTGGTCAATCAAGTCATTTAATTTTTCTACGAGTAAGTCAACTTCACCGCCAGCAGACAAACTATCAATCACATGAATCTTAGTATCAGGATGGTCTTCCAGATAAATATTCTTAGCTAGTTGAGCACTATTGTGACTACCAGAAAGAGTACCTGTGATGGTTACTAGGAAAATGTTTTTGGCTCCTTCAAATGCTCGCAAATAATCATCTGGGCTTGGACAAGCTGATTTTGAAGCTTCTGCGGTTGCATACATGGTTTCCATCATTTGGTCAATATTAAGACTAGCATCATCAACAAAGATCTGATCAGCTACTTGAATGGTTAAGGGGACACTTACAAAGGTCGTGTCAATAGCTGGTGTTGCCAGCTGACGATAATCACAACCAGAGTCAGCAATAATCTTCCAAGTCATAGAAATTCTCCATCTTTGTCAGTTATACATTGACAAAGGTTCTGTCTTTTTTTACAATTATATCATGAAAACCCTTGAAACAAAAGCCTCATCCATCTGTTGTGACAAGTAGAAAGAAAATGTTATGTCTGAACGTAGAATCTCTGAAAAATCTCTTGAAAATCTCAGGAAATCAAACCAAGAATCTAATTTATTAACTAGAGAAGCCATCGAAACAGCCCTCTTGCAGCTCTTGGAAAAAAAGGACTTGACCAAGATTAGTATTTCTGAATTGGTCAAACGTGCAGGCGTTTCGCGTGCGGCCTTTTACCGCAATTATGATTCCAAAGAGGAAATTTTAGAGAGCGTCTTTAAACGAACTGTCCACAATATTATGGAACAGTTGCATCATTACGATTTAAAGACAGACCTTTATCTGGTCTGGGTTCACCTTTTCCGCGAGGCAAGAAAAGAAGCCAGAGTGATTCAATTGGCCTTGGATTACCATCTGGAAAAAATCTTTGTCCAAGCCATGCAGGAATTTCTAGAAAAATACCATGGAAAATCAAAAGGTGTCAGCTCTTATCTTCATTCCTTTTGGAGCTCGGCCGTCGTCTCTGTCCTTCTAAAATGGATCAAGGATGGCATGAAGGTACCAGCTGAAAAGATTGCGGATTTACGGTTACCATTTTTTAAAAAATAGAGAAAAAGGAGAAAAGAGATGACTGAAAAAAGACTAGCCTGGGATGAGTATTTTGCAGCCCAAGCCCTACTAATTGCCAATCGTTCCACTTGTAAACGCGCTAAAGTGGGTGCAATTTTGGTTAAGGATAATAAAGTTATTTCCACTGGTTACAATGGTTCGGTGTCAGGGACTGAGCATTGTATTGATCACGAATGTTTGGTCATTGAAGGCCACTGTGTTCGCACCCTTCACGCTGAGGTTAATGCCATTCTCCAAGGGGCTGAGCGTGGTGTTCCTAAAGGTTTTACAGCCTATGTAACCCATTTTCCTTGTCTAAACTGTACAAAACAATTGCTGCAGGTCGGTTGCAAGCGCGTGGTTTATATTAACCAGTACCGAATGGACGACTATGCCCAATACCTTTATCAAGAAAAGGGAACAGAATTAACCCATCTACCACTTGAGACCGTACAGGAAGCTCTTAAAGAAGCAGATTTAATGTAAAAATTATCAAAAATAAATGGTTTAGAAAGATTTTTAAACCGTTTTTTGGTATAATAAGAAGAATAAATTGAAAGAAGGAATTCCAAAAATGGGAAAAATTGAAGTTATTAATCACCCGCTGATTCAACACAAATTGTCAATCTTGCGTCGTACAGATACTTCTACAAAAGCTTTTCGTGAGCTAGTAGATGAGATTGCAATGTTGATGGGGTATGAAGTACTTCGTGATCTTCCACTAGAAGATGTGGAAATCGAAACACCAATTACAAAAACAGTTCAAAAACAATTGGCAGGTAAGAAATTGGCCATCGTTCCAATCTTGCGTGCAGGTATCGGGATGGTTGATGGGCTCTTGAGCTTGGTTCCAGCTGCTAAAGTTGGCCATATCGGTATGTACCGTGATGAAGAAACACTTCAACCAGTTGAGTACTTGGTGAAATTGCCTGAAGATATTGACCAACGTCAAATTTTTGTCGTAGACCCAATGTTGGCAACAGGTGGCTCAGCAATCTTGGCTGTTGATTCTCTTAAAAAACGTGGCGCATCAAATATCAAATTTGTCTGCCTTGTATCTGCTCCAGAAGGTGTAAAAGCCCTTCAAGAAGCTCATCCAGATGTAGAAATCTTTACAGCAGCCTTGGATGAACGCTTGAACGAACACGGTTATATCGTTCCAGGTCTTGGAGATGCTGGAGACCGCTTGTTCGGTACGAAATAAGATCAAAAAGAAAATTGACTTGGAAAAGAAGTTCCAGTCGTGAAAGGAGGTTGAATTTTTGTTTCTGTCTAATGAAAACAGAGCAAAAATTTGACCTTTTTTGACCTAGATATTATAATAGTCTTATCTTCAGTCATTTGACCAACAAAAATAAAACTCAAAAGGAGAAATGAATGATTCCTGTAGTTATTGAACAAACAAGCCGTGGAGAACGTTCTTACGATATTTACTCACGTCTTCTCAAAGACCGCATCATTATGCTGACAGGCCCAGTTGAAGACAACATGGCTAACTCAGTTATTGCCCAGTTACTTTTCTTGGATGCCCAAGATAGTACAAAAGATATTTACCTTTATGTTAATACACCTGGTGGTTCTGTTTCAGCTGGTTTGGCAATCGTTGATACCATGAACTTTATCAAGGCTGATGTCCAAACTATCGTTATGGGAATGGCTGCATCTATGGGGACAGTCATCGCATCAAGTGGAGCAAAAGGTAAACGTTTCATGCTTCCAAATGCTGAATACATGATTCACCAACCAATGGGTGGTACAGGTGGTGGTACACAACAAACTGATATGGCGATTGCTGCAGAACACTTGCTTAAAACTCGTAATACTTTGGAAAAAATCTTGGCTGAAAATTCAGGTCAGTCAATCGAAAAAGTTCATGCAGATGCAGAACGCGATAACTGGATGAGTGCTCAAGAAACACTTGAATATGGCTTTATTGATGAAATCATGGCCAACAATTCATTGAACTAATGATGAAAGAAGGCAAACTCGACTGAGTTTGCTTTTTTTGGTATAATAGGGGGAGATTTCTTAGAAAGAGGATTTATCATGTTTGAAAAAGTCAATCGATCTGGCTTGATTATCTATCTTTACTATAATCGTGATGCCAAAAAATTGCAGGATTATGGAGATATTACCTATCATTCCAAGAAACATCGTTACTTACAACTCTATGTTCCAACTCAAGAAGTGGAGCAATTGGTCGGGCGATTGAGCAAGGAAAAATTTATCAAAAAAGTCAGAGTTTGTCATATCCAAGAGCTGGAAACACCCTTTGTGGGCAATCTTTATCGAGAGGAAAACGTTATCATCGAAAAAGTTCAAGAAAAGTGTTGACAATTTTCTGATAATTCGGTATATTCTTAACATGCTATTTATTTAAGAAATAAGGAGACAAAAAAATGAAGAAAAAATTTGCCCTATCGTTTGTGGCGCTTGCAAGTGTAGCACTTCTTGCAGCCTGTGGAGAAGTGAAGTCTGGAGCGTCAAATGCTGCTGGTAACTCAGTAGATGAAAAGACAATCAAAATCGGATTTAACTTTGAAGAAACTGGTGCCGTAGCAGCCTATGGAACATCTGAACAAAAAGGTGCCCAACTTGCTGTTGATGAAATCAATGCCGCAGGTGGTATCGATGGAAAACAAATCGAAGTAGTCGATAAAGATAACAAGTCTGAAACAGCTGAGGCGGCTTCAGTAACAACTAACCTTGTAACCCAATCTAAAGTATCAGCAATCGTAGGACCTGCGACATCTGGTGCAACTGCAGCTGCGGTAGCTAACGCTACAAAAGCAGGTGTTCCATTGATCTCACCAAGTGCGACTCAAGATGGATTGACTAAAGGTCAAGATTACCTCTTTATCGGAACTTTCCAAGATAGCTTCCAAGGAAAAATTATCTCAAACTATGTTTCTGAAAAATTGCATGCTAAGAAAGTTGTTCTTTACACTGACAATGCCAGCGACTATGCTAAAGGTATTGCCAAAGCCTTCCGTGAAGCATACAAAGGTGAAATCGTTGCAGATGAAACTTTCGTAGCAGGTGACACAGACTTCCAAGCAGCCCTTACAAAAATGAAAGGGAAAGACTTTGATGCTATCATCGTCCCTGGTTACTACACTGAAGCTGGTAAAATTGTAAACCAAGCGCGTGGTATGGGAATTGACAAACCAATCGTTGGTGGTGATGGATTCAACGGTGAGGAGTTTGTACAACAAGCAACTGCTGAAAAAGCATCAAACATCTACTTTATCTCAGGCTTCTCAACTACTGTAGAAGTTTCAGCTAAAGCAAAAGCCTTCCTTGACGCATACCGTGCTAAGTACAACGAAGAGCCTTCAACATTTGCAGCCTTGGCTTATGACTCAGTTCACCTTGTAGCAAACGCAGCAAAAGGTGCTAAAAACTCTGGTGAAATCAAGGATAACCTTGCTAAAACAAAAGATTTTGAAGGTGTAACTGGTCAAACAAGCTTCGATGCAGATCACAACACAGTCAAAACTGCTTACATGATGACCATGAACAATGGTAAGGTTGAAGCAGCAGAAGTTGTAAAACCATAATAGAAAAATGTTGAAATAGGGAATGAGCCTCGGACTCACTCCCTGTTTCGATGTTTAAGAACCTATCAAAAAGTGAGGGGCAACCCTCAAAATTATAAATAGAAAGAGTGAATCTTATGCTCCAACAACTAGTAAATGGTTTGATTCTAGGTAGTGTTTACGCGCTGTTAGCCCTAGGATATACCATGGTTTACGGAATTATCAAGCTCATCAACTTCGCCCACGGTGATATTTATATGATGGGAGCCTTTATCGGTTATTTCTTGATTAATTCTTTCCAAATGAATTTCTTTGTAGCTCTTATTGTAGCTATGCTAGCGACAGCTATTCTTGGTGTCGTGATTGAGTTCCTTGCTTACCGACCTTTGCGTCACTCTACTCGTATTGCTGTTTTGATTACAGCTATTGGGGTTTCTTTCCTATTGGAGTATGGCATGGTCTATCTGGTTGGTGCCAATACCCGTGCCTTCCCTCAAGCGATTCAAACAGTTCGCTATGATTTGGGACCAGTTAGCTTAACAAACGTGCAGTTAATGATCTTGGCCATTTCCTTGATTTTGATGATTTT
The DNA here is from genome assembly GCA_963525985.1 of uncultured Streptococcus sp. GTDB lineage: Bacteria > Bacillota > Bacilli > Lactobacillales > Streptococcaceae > Streptococcus. The sequence continues at coordinate 8,337 of CAURMD010000015.1, forward strand.
GTTACAAGTCATTGTTCAAAAAACGAAGATGGGGAAAGCCATGCGTGCAGTATCAGTAGATAGCGATGCGGCGCAATTGATGGGGATCAATGTAAACCGTACTATCAGCTTTACCTTCGCTTTGGGTTCAGCTCTTGCGGGTGCGGCTGGTGTTCTGATTGCCCTCTATTATAACTCTCTTGAGCCTTTGATGGGGGTTACTCCAGGTCTTAAGTCTTTCGTTGCCGCAGTACTTGGTGGTATCGGAATCATTCCTGGTGCGGCTCTTGGTGGTTTTGTGATTGGTCTATTGGAAACCTTTGCGACAGCCTTTGGAATGTCAGACTTCCGTGATGCCATTGTTTATGGAATCTTGTTGTTGATCTTGATTGTCCGCCCAGCTGGTATCCTTGGTAAAAATGTGAAAGAGAAGGTGTAAGCGATGAAAGAAAATTTAAAAGTTAATATTCTATGGTTACTCCTTTTGTTAGCTGGCTATGGCTTGATTAGTGTACTGGTTTCAGTCGGAGTACTCAACCTATTCTATGTACAGATTTTACAACAAATTGGAATTAATATTATTCTGGCTGTTGGTCTCAACTTAATCGTTGGTTTTTCAGGACAATTTTCACTTGGTCATGCTGGTTTCATGGCGATTGGTGCCTATGCCGCTGCTATTATTGGATCTAAATCACCAACCTACGGTGCCTTCTTTGGAGCCATGCTGATAGGTGCTTTGCTTTCAGGGGCAGTTGCCTTGCTTGTCGGAATTCCAACCTTACGCTTGAAGGGGGACTATCTTGCGGTAGCGACTCTAGGTGTTTCTGAAATTATCCGTATCTTTATCATCAATGGTGGAAGCCTTACAAATGGTGCGGCAGGTATCTTGGGAATTCCTAACTTTACAACTTGGCAAATGGTTTACTTCTTTGTCGTGATTACAACCATTGCAACCTTGAACTTCTTGCGTAGTCCAATTGGACGTTCAACCCTATCCGTTCGTGAGGATGAAATCGCTGCTGAGTCAGTTGGGGTTAATACGACTAAAATTAAAATCATCGCCTTTGTCTTTGGTGCTATTACTGCAAGTATTGCAGGGTCACTTCAGGCAGGATTTATCGGTTCTGTTGTACCGAAAGATTACACTTTCATCAACTCAATCAACGTTTTGATTATTGTTGTATTTGGTGGACTTGGTTCCATTACAGGTGCCATCGTTTCAGCTATTGTTCTTGGAATTTTGAATATGCTTCTCCAAGATGTTGCTAGCGTGCGTATGATTATCTACGCTTTGGCCTTGGTATTGGTAATGATTTTCAGACCAGGTGGACTCCTTGGAACATGGGAATTGAGCCTATCACGTTTCTTTAAAAAATCTAAGAAGGAGGAACAAAACTAATGGCATTACTTGAAGTAAAACAGTTAACCAAACATTTTGGCGGTCTAACAGCTGTTGGAGATGTGACTCTTGAATTGAACGAAGGGGAACTGGTTGGACTAATCGGTCCAAATGGAGCTGGGAAAACCACTCTTTTCAACCTCTTGACGGGTGTTTATGAACCAAGTGAGGGAACAGTTACACTAGATGGTCACCTTTTGAATGGGAAGTCACCTTATAAGATTGCTTCTTTGGGACTTGGACGTACTTTCCAAAATATCCGTCTCTTTAAAGATTTAACAGTTTTGGACAATGTTTTGATTGCTTTTGGCAACCATCACAAACAACATGTTTTTGCTAGTTTCTTACGCTTACCAGCTTTTTACAAGAGTGAAAAAGAATTAAAGGCTAAAGCTTTGGAATTGCTGAAAATCTTTGATTTAGATGGTGATGCAGAAACTCTTGCTAAAAACCTTGCCTACGGACAACAACGTCGTTTGGAAATTGTTCGTGCCCTTGCTACGGAACCTAAAATTCTCTTTTTAGATGAACCAGCAGCAGGTATGAACCCACAGGAAACAGCAGAATTGACTGAGTTAATTCGTCGTATCAAAGATGAATTTAAGATTACGATCATGCTGATTGAACACGATATGAATCTGGTCATGGAAGTAACAGAACGTATCTACGTACTTGAATACGGTCGTTTGATTGCACAAGGAACTCCAGACGAAATTAAGACCAATAAACGCGTTATCGAAGCTTATCTAGGAGGTGAAGCCTAATGTCTATGTTAAAAGTTGATAATCTTTCTGTACATTACGGTATGATCCAAGCAGTCCGTGATGTAAGCTTTGAAGTGAATGAAGGAGAGGTTGTTTCCCTTATCGGTGCCAATGGTGCAGGTAAGACAACCATTCTCCGTACCTTGTCTGGTTTGGTTAGACCGAGTTCAGGAAAGATTGAATTTTTAGGTCAAGAAATCCAAAAAATGCCGGCTCAAAAAATCGTGGCAGGTGGTCTTTCACAAGTTCCAGAAGGACGCCACGTCTTTCCTGGCTTGACTGTTATGGAAAATCTTGAAATGGGAGCTTTCTTAAAGAAAAATCGTGAAGAAAATCAAGCTAACTTGAAGAAGGTTTTCTCACGCTTTCCTCGTCTTGAAGAACGGAAGAACCAAGATGCAGCAACTCTTTCAGGGGGGGAACAACAAATGCTTGCCATGGGACGCGCTCTTATGTCAACACCAAAACTTCTTCTTTTAGATGAACCATCAATGGGACTTGCCCCAATCTTTATCCAAGAGATTTTTGATATCATTCAAGATATCCAGAAACAAGGAACAACCGTCCTCTTGATTGAACAAAATGCCAATAAAGCACTCGCAATCTCTGACCGAGGCTATGTATTGGAAACAGGGAAAATCGTCCTATCAGGAACAGGAAAAGAACTCGCCTCGTCAGAAGAAGTCAGAAAAGCATATCTAGGTGGCTAAAAAGGTCCGGGGGACCTTTTTAGTCGGCAGATAGTGATTGCGAAGCAATCATCAGAATCCAGTGGATTGTTTTAGTCGGCAGATGAAGATTGCGAAGCAATCTTCGCATAGTCTGGGAGACTAGTTTAGGTTGCAGATAAAGATTACGAAGTAATCATCATTATGGTCCGGGGTACCTTTTTAGTCGCTGAATAGAGATTGTGAAGCAATCATCCGAATCCGGTGGATTGTTTTAGTCGGCATATTTAGATTGCAAACAATCTACTTCTACACTGAAAGATAAATTTCTAATAATTGAAAAAATCGAATGAAACGTATCTTGCTTTCATTCACAGAGCTCGATTTCAGAGCTCTTTTTGCTAGCTTATTCATACTTTTCTGAATTTTGAAAAAGAAATGTAAGCGTTTGATAGATTTACAAAAAGATTGTATAATAGGGATAAGAATAGAAAAGGAGAAGTCTCATGGCAGTTAAAGATTTTATGACCCGCAAGGTAGTTTATATTAGTCCAGATACAACAGTATCTCATGCAGCAGATTTGATGAGAGAGCAAGGATTGCATCGCTTGCCTGTTATCGAAAACGATCAATTGGTTGGTTTGGTGACTGAGGGAACCATTGCACAAGCAAGTCCATCAAAAGCAACAAGTCTTTCTATCTATGAGATGAATTATCTTCTAAATAAGACAAAAGTAAAAGATGTCATGATTCGCGATGTTGTCACTGTTTCAGGCTATGCGAGTCTAGAAGATGCAACTTATCTGATGTTGAAAAACAAGATTGGTATTCTTCCTGTCGTAGATAATCATCAGGTATACGGAGTTATTACGGACCGTGACGTTTTCCAAGCCTTTCTTGAAATTGCTGGTTATGGAGAAGAAGGAATTCGTGTGCGCTTTGTTACAGAAGATGAAGTTGGTGTCCTTGGTAAGATTGTTTCTCTAATCGTTGAAGAAAATTTGAATATTTCGCATACAGTCAATATTCCGCGTAAGGATGGTAAGGTGATTATCGAAGTTCAAATCGATGGATCAATTGATTTACCAGCCTTGAAAGAAAAATTTGAAGCAAATGGCATTCAAGTGGAAGAAATCACTCGCACTTCAGCAAAAGTCTTGTAAGAAGGGAAGCCGAAAGGCTTCTTTTTTCATAAAAAGGGACTAGAGCAAAAGATGGAAAGAAATGATAAAATATGCTATAATGAAATGATGTAAAAAAGGAGTATTTATGGACATTTCAGTAATTCGTCAGAAAATTGACGCAAATCGTGAAAAATTAGCTTCTTTCAGGGGGTCTCTTTGACCTAGAAGGTCTAGAGGAAGAGATTGCCATCTTGGAAAACAAGATGACAGAACCTGATTTTTGGAACGATAATATCGCGGCCCAAAAAACGTCGCAAGAATTAAATGAATTAAAAAACACCTATAACACCTTCCACAAAATGGAAGAGTTGCAGGATGAAGTTGAAATTTTATTGGACTTTTTAGCTGAAGATGAGTCGGTTCAAGAAGAACTGGTAGCGCAGTTAGCCGAACTTGATAAGATGATGACCAGCTATGAGATGACGCTTCTCTTGTCAGAACCTTATGACCACAACAATGCCATCTTGGAAATCCATCCAGGTTCTGGTGGTACTGAGGCGCAGGACTGGGGCGATATGTTGCTTCGTATGTATACTCGTTATGGTAATGCTAAAGGCTTTAAAGTGGAAGTATTGGATTACCAAGCAGGAGATGAAGCTGGTATCAAGTCAGTAACTTTATCATTTGAAGGGCCTAATGCCTATGGCCTTCTCAAGTCAGAAATGGGTGTTCATCGTTTGGTCCGTATTTCACCATTTGACTCTGCCAAACGTCGCCATACCTCTTTCACATCTGTAGAAGTGATGCCAGAATTGGATGATACTATTGAAGTGGAAATCCGTGAAGATGACATCAAGATGGATACCTTCCGTTCAGGTGGTGCCGGTGGACAAAACGTCAACAAGGTTTCAACAGGTGTACGTTTAACCCACATTCCAACTGGAATTGTTGTCCAATCAACAGTGGATCGTACCCAGTATGGAAATAGAGATCGTGCCATGAAGATGTTGCAGGCTAAACTCTATCAAATGGAGCAAGAGAAGAAGGCTGCGGAGGTAGATTCTCTCAAGGGTGAGAAAAAAGAAATCACATGGGGAAGCCAAATCCGTTCTTATGTATTCACGCCATATACTATGGTAAAAGATCATCGAACTAGCTTTGAAGTTGCTCAGGTAGATAAGGTTATGGACGGAGACCTAGATGGTTTTATCGATGCTTATCTCAAGTGGCGAATCAGCTAAGATAGAAAGGAACTCACATGTCAATCATTGAAATGAGAGATGTCGTCAAAAAATACGACAACGGAACGACTGCCCTACGCGGTGTTTCGGTCAGCGTTCAACCGGGAGAATTTGCTTACATTGTAGGACCTTCAGGAGCAGGGAAGTCAACCTTCATTCGTTCTCTATATCGTGAAGTAAAAATCGATAAAGGAAGCCTATCAGTTGCTGGTTTTAATCTGGTTAAGATCAAAAAGAAAGACGTCCCGCTTCTACGTCGTAGTGTTGGGGTTGTCTTCCAGGATTATAAACTCTTGCCAAAGAAAACTGTCTATGAAAATATTGCTTACGCTATGGAAGTAATCGGTGAAAATCGCCGTAATATCAAAAAACGTGTGATGGAAGTTTTAGACTTGGTTGGATTGAAGCATAAGGTTCGTTCTTTCCCAAATGAGCTCTCAGGTGGAGAGCAACAGCGGATTGCGATTGCACGTGCCATTGTAAATAATCCCAAAGTATTGATAGCCGATGAACCAACAGGAAACCTGGATCCGGATAATTCATGGGAAATTATGAATCTCTTGGAACGGATTAACCTACAAGGGACAACTATTCTAATGGCGACTCATAATAGCCAGATTGTAAATACCTTGCGCCACCGTGTCATTGCCATTGAAAATGGCCGTGTCGTTCGTGACGAATCAAAAGGAGAGTATGGATACGATGATTAGTAGATTTTTTCGCCATTTATTTGAATCACTAAAAAGTTTGAAACGAAATGGTTGGATGACAGTAGCTGCTGTCAGCTCAGTCATGATTACTTTGACCTTGGTGGCAATATTTGCTTCTGTTATTTTCAATACAGCGAAACTAGCTACAGATATTGAAAATAATGTCCGAGTAATGGTATACATTCGCAAGGATGTAGCTGATAATAGTGAGACGATTGAAAAAGAAGGTCAAACTGTTACAAATAATGACTACCATAAGGTATACAATGCTTTGAAGGGGATGTCTACTGTTAAGAGTGTTACTTTTTCAAGCAAAGAAGAACAATATGAAAAATTAACCGAGACAATGGGTGACAACTGGAAAATCTTTGAAGGCGATGCCAACCCCCTCTATGATGCCTATATTGTTGATACAAATACGCCAAGTGATGTAAAAACTGTAGCCGAGGATGCTAAAAAAATTGAAGGTGTGTCTGAGGTTCAGGATGGTGGTGCCAATACAGAACGCCTATTCCAACTAGCATCATTTATCCGTGTTTGGGGCTTAGTTATTGCAGGACTTTTGATTTTCATTGCAGTTTTCTTGATTTCTAATACCATTCGTATTACCATTATTTCTCGCAGTCGCGAAATTCAAATCATGCGCTTGGTTGGCGCTAAGAACAGTTATATCCGTGGACCTTTCTTACTCGAAGGTGCCTTCATTGGTTTACTTGGAGCAACTGCACCATCAGTGTTGGTCTTTATTGTTTATCGAATGGTTTACCAATCAGTCAACAAATCGTTGGTCGGACAAAATCTTTCTATGATTGCGCCAGAGGTATTTACTCCTCTGATGATTGCCCTATTATTTGTGATTGGGATTTTCATCGGTTCACTGGGATCAGGAATTTCAATGCGCCGATTCTTGAAGATTTAGGTAAAATAATTACTTTTATGAGGAGATTGTAAAATCTCCTTTTTTGCTACAAAAATTTTAGAAAAGGGACTTCTAATACTCAATGGAAATCAAAGAGCAAACTAGGTAGCTAGCCATAGGATGCTCAAAATACTGTTTTGAGGTTATAGATAAGACTGACGAAGTCAGTCACATATATACGGTAAGGCGACGCTGACGTGGTTTGAAGAGATTTTCGAAGAGTATAAAGAAGTCGCTCAGAGAAGGCTTCTTGATGGCTAACTTGAACTTGAAATTTAGCACCTAGAAAATTTTTGAAAAAAGAGGATTTTTTTGAATAAAAGCCTTTACAAAAAAAATTAAAGTGGTATAATTAAATCATAAAAGGTGCAAACGTTTTCGTAAAACGTTTGCCTAAATAAAAATAAAGGAGATTTGAATGATGAAAGATACATTCAAAAATGTCTTGTCTTTCGAGTTTTGGCAAAAATTCGGTAAGGCTTTGATGGTGGTTATCGCGGTTATGCCGGCTGCTGGTTTGATGATTTCAATCGGTAAGTCTATCGTGATGATTAACCCAACCTTTGCCCCACTCGTTATTACTGGTGGTGTACTAGAGCAAATCGGTTGGGGAGTTATCGTTAACCTTCATATCTTGTTCGCCCTCGCTATTGGAGGAAGCTGGGCTAAGGAACGCGCTGGTGGTGCTTTCGCCGCTGGTCTTGCCTTCATCTTGATTAACCGTATCACTGGTACAATCTTTGGTGTATCAGGCGATATGTTGAAAAATCCAGATGCTATGGTAACTACTCTCTTCGGTGGATCAATCAAAGTTGCTGATTACTTTATCAGTGTTCTTGAAGCTCCAGCCTTGAACATGGGTGTCTTCGTAGGGATTATTTCTGGTTTTATTGGGGCAACTGCTTACAACAAATACTACAACTTCCGTAAGCTTCCTGATGCACTTTCATTCTTTAACGGAAAACGTTTTGTACCGTTTGTAGTTATTCTTCGTTCAGTAATTGCTGCAATTGTACTTGCTGCTTTCTGGCCAGTAGTTCAAACAGGTATCAATAGCTTTGGTATCTGGATTGCTAACTCACAAGAAACTGCTCCAATCCTTGCACCATTCTTGTATGGTACATTGGAACGTTTGCTCTTGCCATTTGGTCTTCACCACATGTTGACTATCCCAATGAACTACACAGCTCTTGGTGGTACTTATGATGTCTTAACTGGTGCAGCTAAAGGTAGTCAAGTATTTGGTCAAGATCCACTTTGGCTTGCATGGGTAACAGACCTTGTAAACCTTAAAGGTACTGATGCAAGTCAATACCAACACTTGTTAGATACAGTACATCCAGCTCGTTTCAAAGTTGGACAAATGATCGGTTCATTCGGTATCTTGATGGGTGTCATCGTTGCTATCTACCGTAATGTTGATGCTGACAAGAAACATAAATACAAAGGTATGATGATTGCAACAGCTCTTGCAACATTCTTGACAGGGGTTACTGAACCAATCGAATACATGTTCATGTTCATCGCAACACCTATGTATCTTGTTTACTCACTTGTTCAAGGTGCTGCCTTCGCTATGGCTGACGTTGTAAACCTACGTATGCACTCATTCGGTTCAATCGAGTTCTTGACTCGTACACCTATTGCAATCAGTGCTGGTATCGGTATGGATATCGTTAACTTCGTTTGGGTAACTGTTCTCTTTGCTGTAATCATGTACTTTATTGCAAACTTCATGATTCAAAAATTCAACTACGCAACTCCAGGGCGTAACGGAAACTACGAAACTGCTGAAGGTTCAGAAGAATCTAGCAGCGAAGTGAAAGTTGCAGCAGGTTCTCAAGCTGTAAACATTATTAACCTTCTTGGTGGACGTGCAAACATCGTTGATGTTGATGCATGTATGACTCGTCTTCGTGTAACTGTTAAAGATGCAGATAAAGTAGGAAATGCAGAGCAATGGAAAGCAGAAGGAGCTATGGGTCTTGTCATGAAAGGACAAGGGGTTCAAGCTATCTACGGACCAAAAGCTGACGTATTGAAATCTGATATCCAAGATATCCTTGATTCAGGTGAAATCATTCCTGAAACTCTTCCAAGCCAAATGACTGAAGCACAACAAAACACTGTTCACTTCAAAGGTCTTACTGAGGAAGTTTACTCAGTAGCAGACGGTCAAGTTGTTGCTTTGGAACAAGTAAAAGATCCAGTATTTGCTCAAAAAATGATGGGTGATGGATTTGCAGTAGAACCTGCAAATGGAAACATTGTATCTCCAGTTTCAGGTACTGTATCAAGCATCTTCCCAACAAAACATGCTCTTGGTATTGTGACTGAAGCAGGTCTTGAAGTATTGGTTCACATTGGTTTGGACACAGTAAGTCTTGAAGGTAAACCATTTACAGTTCATGTTGCTGAAGGGCAAAAAGTTGCAGCAGGTGATCTCCTTGTCACAGCTGACTTGGATACTATCCGTGCAGCAGGACGTGAAACTTCAACAGTAGTTGTCTTCACAAATGGTGATGCAATTAAATCAGTTAAATTAGAAAAAACAGGTTCTCTTGCAGCTAAAACAGCAGTTGCTAAAGTAGAATTGTAATATACTTGAGGTTGGAAGCTGTATTCCAACCTCTTATTTTGGGAGAAAAGCATGAAATTTTTAACACTCAATACTCACAGTTGGATGGAGAAAGAAGCAGAGGAAAAATTCCAGATTTTGCTTGAGGATATTCTTGAAAAGGACTATGATTTGATTTGTTTCCAAGAAATCAATCAGGAGATTACATCGCCAGAGGTGGAGGTTAATGATCTTTATCAAGCTTTGCCAGCAGCTGAGCCTATTCATCAAGACCACTATGTTAGACTCTTGGTTGAAAAGTTGTCTGAGCAAGGGAAAAATTACTACTGGACTTGGGCCTATAACCATATCGGTTATGATCGCTACCACGAAGGTGTGGCTATCTTGTCTAAAACACCTATTGAAGCCAGAGAAATTTTAGTTTCAGATGTGGATGATCCCACAGACTATCATACTCGTCGCGTTGCCTTGGCTGAAACTGTAGTCGATGGTCAGGAGCTTGCAGTTGCCAGTGTTCATCTCTCTTGGTGGGATAAAGGTTTCCAAGAAGAATGGGCACGATTTGAAGCTGTCTTGAAAGAATTGAACAAGCCGCTTTTGCTAGCTGGAGATTTCAACAATCCAGCAGGTCAGGAAGGCTACCAAGCTATTTTAGCTAGTCCATTAGGCTTACAAGACGCCTTTGAAGTTGCTCAAGAGAAAAGCGGTAGCTATACCGTTCCACCAGAAATTGATGGCTGGAAGGGAAATACAGAACCCCTTCGAATCGACTATGTGTTTACTACCAAAGAGTTAGAGGTGGAAAATTTACATGTCGTATTTGATGGTAACAAGAGTCCACAAGTGAGTGATCACTATGGCTTGAGTGCTATTTTAAACTGGAAATAATAACTGATACTCTTCGAAAATCAAATTCAAACCACGTCAACGTCGCCTTGCCGTACTCAAGTACAGCCTGCGGCTAGTTTCCTAGTTTGCTCTTTGATTTTCATTGAGTATGAAAAGAGGTTGGGATTCATAAATTCCAGCCTTTTTTTTATTAGAGAAGCTACTGGAAATAGCCTAAATAAGTGAGATTACTGAAATGGAATAAAATGTGGTATAATTGATAGGATAGATAGAATCGAGGATATTATGTCATTTACGAAATTTCAATTTAAAAACTATATTAGAGAAGCCTTGGAGGAGTTGAAATTTACAGCTCCTACAGAGGTTCAAGATAAGTTGATTCCTATTGTTTTGGCAGGTCGTGACCTAGTCGGTGAATCAAAAACAGGTTCAGGTAAGACTCACACTTTCTTGTTACCGATTTTCCAGCAACTAGATGAAGCTAGCGATAGTGTACAAGCAGTGATTACTGCACCGAGTCGTGAGTTGGCTACTCAAATTTACCAAGCAGCCCGTCAGATTGCTGCCCACTCAGAAGTGGAAGTTCGTGTAGTTAATTATGTGGGTGGTACGGATAAGGCTCGCCAGATTGAGAAATTGGCAAGCAACCAGCCTCATATTGTCATCGGAACGCCAGGCCGTATCTACGATTTGGTTAAATCTGGTGATTTAGCTATTCATAAAGCCAAGACATTTGTTGTTGATGAAGCAGACATGACCTTGGATATGGGATTCTTGGAAACTGTTGATAAGATTGCTGGCAGCCTTCCAAAAGACTTGCAATTCATGGTCTTCTCAGCAACTATTCCACAAAAGTTGCAACCATTCTTGAAAAAATACTTGTCAAATCCTGTTATGGAGAAAATCAAGACCAAAACGGTCATTTCTGATACCATTGATAATTGGTTGATTTCTACTAAGGGACGTGATAAGAATGCTCTAATTTATCAGTTGACTCAGTTGATGCAGCCTTATTTGGCAATGATTTTTGTCAACACTAAGACACGTGCTGATGAATTGCATTCATATCTGACTGCTCAAGGATTGAAGGTAGCGAAGATTCATGGAGATATTGCCCCTCGTGAACGTAAGCGAATCATGAATCAGGTGAAAAATCTGGATTTTGAGTACATTGTCGCAACAGACTTGGCGGCGCGTGGGATTGACATTGAAGGTGTCAGTCATGTCATCAATGATGCCATTCCGCAAGATTTGTCCTTCTTTGTTCACCGTGTTGGTCGTACCGGACGCAATGGCCTACCAGGTACAGCTATTACCCTTTATCAGCCAAGCGATGACTCGGATATCCGTGAGTTGGAGAAATTAGGAATTAAATTTACTCATAAGATGGTCAAAGATGGAGAATTCCAAGATACCTATGACCGTGATCGTCGTGCAAACCGTGAAAAGAAGCAGGATAAGCTTGATATCGAAATGATTGGTTTGGTTAAAAAGAAAAAGAAAAAAGTCAAACCGGGTTATAAGAAGAAAATTCAATGGGCGGTTGATGAAAAGCGCCGTAAAACCAAGCGTGCTGAAAATCGCGCTCGCGGTCGTGCAGAGCGTAAAGCTAAACGCCAAACATTTTAATAGTAATTGTTGGAGTACTGAGCTCCAACTTTTTGCTTTATGAGAACGAACTATCTAAACCGAAACACTACATTAAAGACTGCAAATTGTGTTGAAAAATGGTATAATGATAAAGTTATATAGTCCCGATAAGATGGTAGGTATTCAGTACTAAGAAATTTCCTATCAGTACTTTGTAACTCGCAAAGAATGACGGCTCCAAAGTAGTCGCTCGTCATTCTACGGTTGCCGCTATAACGCGGTCACCCTATGCGCCTTACTAGCTTCAGAAATAAAAAAGTATCGTTTTTATTTCTTTCGCGTCGTAACTCTTAGAAAATGAAATACCTATCAGTACTTTGTAACTCTATAACACTATTTTTAAGGGGGGACATTTTTATGTCAGAACGTAAATTATTCACGTCTGAATCTGTATCTGAGGGGCATCCAGATAAGATTGCAGACCAAATTTCAGATGCGATTTTGGATGCTATTTTAGCTAAGGATCCAGAGGCGCACGTTGCTGCGGAGACAGCTGTATATACTGGTTCCGTCCACGTTTTTGGTGAAATTTCTACAAATGCCTATGTGGATATTAACCGTGTGGTTCGTGATACCATTGCAGAGATTGGCTATACCAATACAGAATATGGATTTTCTGCTGAGACGGTGGGAGTCCATCCGTCACTTGTTGAGCAGTCACCCGATATTGCACAAGGTGTTAACGAAGCCTTGGAGGTCCGTGGGAATGCAGACCAAGATCCACTGGACTTGATTGGTGCTGGTGACCAAGGTCTCATGTTTGGATTTGCAGTGGATGAAACAGAAGAGCTCATGCCATTGCCAATTTCACTCAGCCACAAGTTAGTTCGTCGTTTAGCAGATCTTCGTAAGTCTGGGGAAATTAGCTATCTTCGCCCAGATGCTAAATCACAAGTTACGGTTGAGTATGATGAAAATGACCGTCCAGTACGTGTGGACACAGTTGTTATTTCAACTCAGCACGATCCAGAAGTCAGCAACGAACAAATTCACAATGATGTCATTAACAAGGTTATCAAAGAGGTTATTCCAGCCTCTTACTTGGATGCGCAAACAAAATTCTTCATCAATCCAACTGGTCGTTTTGTAATCGGTGGGCCTCAAGGGGACTCAGGCTTGACTGGTCGTAAGATTATCGTGGATACCTATGGTGGCTACTCTCGTCATGGTGGTGGTGCCTTCTCTGGTAAGGATGCGACTAAGGTGGACCGTTCTGCGTCATATGCGGCTCGTTATATTGCCAAGAATATTGTTGCAGCGGGTCTTGCTAAGAAGGCGGAAGTACAATTGGCTTACGCTATCGGTGTTGCGCAGCCTGTCTCTGTTCGTATCGATACCTTTGGTACAGTAACAGTAGCTGAAAGCAAGCTTGAAAAAGCAGTGCGTCAAATCTTTGACCTTCGTCCTGCAGGAATTATCCAAATGCTGGATCTTAAGCGTCCAATTTACCGTCAAACAGCAGCTTATGGACACATGGGACGTACTGATATTGATCTTCCATGGGAACGTTTGGACAAGGTAGATGCTTTAAAAGAAGCAGTCAAATAAAATCTTAAGAGGGGAACTTCCTCTCTTTTTAATATACTGTTTCCTCTAAAATCATTGAAATTATAGCCTGAATTTGATATGATGGTCTTATGGATAAAAGTAGAGCAAAGCGTGAGAATCACGATAAGATAAGAATGAGTCTAATAGCCCTAGTAGCTATCTTCTCAGTAAGTATTTGTGTCCTTGGTTCAATAATTGGATACAAAATATACACAAAACAAAGTTTTGAGCAAAAGATTGAATCGCTCAAAAAAGAGAAAGATGATCAATTGAGTGAGGGAAATCAGAAGGAGCATTTTCGTAAGGGACAAGCCGAAGTGATTGCCTATTATCCTCTCCAAGGGGAGCAAGTGATTTCCTCTGTAAAAGAAATCATGACACAGGATATTAAGAAAAATTTAGAAGACAAGGAGAATCTGGTTTTTTATTATACGGAGAAACAGGATTCGACTTTAAAAGGGATTGTCAACCGAAGTGTGATGAAACAAGTCTATGATTTAACTTCGTCAAAAGTTGAAGAGACTGAAAAAACTAGTCTAGCAAAAGTCCATTTGACAGAAGATGGCAAACCTTTTACACTTAATCAATTATTTTCAGATGCTAGTAAAGCCAAAGAGCAGCTGTTAAAAGAAATTACCTTTTTCTTACAGGATAAGAAATTGGAGCAAGAAAAGATTGATCAGGTCGTTAAAGGTTTGTCTGACCAAGACTTATCTGCATGGAATTTTGATTACAAGGATAGCCAAATTCTTATTTATCCGAGTCAGCCTGTTGAAAATCTGGATGAGATTGCCTTGCCGGTATCTAGTTTCTTTGAAGTTATTCAGTCCTCTTATTTATTAGATAAGGACGCAGAACTATATAAGGCTTATTATGAAAAGAAAAATCGTAAAGTAGTGGCCTTGACTTTTGATGATGGACCAAATCCTACGACGACCAATCAAGCATTAGATACTCTTTCTAAGTATGGTATCAAGGCAACTTTCTTTGTTTTAGGTAAGAATGTTTCTGGCAATGAGGAGATTTTGAAACGCATGAAAGCAGATGGTCATGTCATTGGAAACCATAGTTGGAGTCATCCAGTGCTTTCAAAACTTTCCCTTGATGAAGCTAAAAAACAAATTACTGATACTGAGGATGCGCTAACTAAGGTGTTGGGTTCTAGCTCTAAACTTATGCGTCCCCCTTATGGAGCTATTACAGACGACATTCGCAATAGCCTCGATTTGAGTTTTATTATGTGGGATGTGGATAGTCTGGACTGGAAGAGTAAAAATGAAGCAGCTATTTTGACAGAAATTCAGCGTGAAGTCAAGAATGGTTCTATTATTCTTATGCATGATATCCATGCTGAGACGGTAAATGCTCTACCGAAGGTTATTGACTACTTGAAAGGGCAAGGTTATGACTTTGTAACAATTCCAGATTTGTTAGATACTCGTCTTAAAGCTCACCAGCTCTACTATAACCGTGATCAATAATACACAAAGTCTAAAGAGACAAGTTTTCTTTGAAAATTTGGCTCTTTGGATTTTCTTCTAATTTAGAAAGGAAAAATAATGAAATCTTATACTTTAAATAATGGCGTTCCAATTCCAGTTCTAGGATTTGGAACCTGGAAAGCTGAAAATGGAGAGATTGCCTACCAAGCTGTCCTAGAGGCTTTAAAGGCAGGCTATCGCCATATCGATACGGCAGCGATTTATAAAAATGAAGAAAGCGTTGGTCGTGCCATTCAAGATAGTGGCGTTCCGCGTGAGGAAATTTTTGTAACCAGTAAACTCTGGAATACAAATCATAGCTATGAGCAAGCTCGTCAGGCTTTTGAAGAGTCTTTAGAGAAGCTGGGCTTGGAATACTTGGATTTGTATTTGATTCATTGGCCAAATCCAAAACCACTCAGAGAAAATAACCAATGGAAAATCCGAAATTCAGAAGTTTGGAGAGCGATGGAGGATCTTTACCTAGAAGGCAAAATCCGTGCTATTGGAGTTAGTAATTTCCTTCCCCATCATTTGGATGCCTTGCTTGAAACAGCAAAAATTCTTCCAGCGGTCAATCAAGTTCGTTTGGCTCCAGGTGTGTATCAAGAGGAAGTCGTAGATTACTGTCGAGAAAAAGGAATTTTATTGGAAGCTTGGGGACCTTTTGGTCAGGGAGAACTATTTGATAGTAAGGAAGTCCAAGAAATCGCAGCAAATCATGGAAAGTCTGTTGCTCAGATAGCCTTGGCCTGGAGCTTGGCAGAAGGATTTTTACCACTTCCGAAATCTGTTACAGCGTCTCGTATTCAGGCTAATCTTGATTGTTTCGGAATTGAGCTGAGCCACGAGGAGCGTGAAACCTTAAAAGCGATTGCTGTTCAGTCTGGTGCTCCACGAGTTGATGATATGGATTTC
>CAURMD010000016.1:0-23057 GCA_963525985.1 uncultured Streptococcus sp.
CTCCTTTTTTAATGTATTCTACTTCATCCTTGGCTGCGACTTTGACAACTGTTTCTATTGCCGGTTGCTGAACTACTGGCTCTCCTACATGTGCAATCAGATCTCCAGTGTTAGGATTTACACTATAAGTTGTAGTTACTGTACTAGTACCTGGAGTACCAGCTATTGTTACATTTGCTTCACCTTTGGCTTTTGTGGCATCTTTTTCATAACGTACACTTGGCTCAAGTTGGGTATCGACAACTGTAGACTTGGCTCCATCTTTCTTAAACACTTCATCAAGTGTATTGTTAGTAATCTGTCCTGTATCAGAATCTCTCATACTAACAGTTATTGACTTAATGATGTCATCTCCGCGTTTACTATATACAGTAGTTTCTCCAACTTTTTCTACAGATTTAATAGTTGTAAGTTTTGGATTTTGATATCCAGTTGCATCTAAAGAAATGCGTTTCCCAGATATAAATTCTGGTCTTCTATTAATCATATCGGCTTCAAAATAGGAACGAGAACTATGACCTCCTCTTGTTGTTCCAACATTTATCACAACATCACTATCATTGCTGATGCCTTTTCTTATCGTCGAATCATTATCAACAATATAATGAGTCAATTTCCCTGACTTAGCTATTTTTTTGCTATCTAAACCTTTTTGCCAAAATTCACGACCAGAAACCAAACTCGTCACTACTTTTGGGGCATTAAAGGTTGTTCCTTTTTTTAATACATTATTATAAAAGTTTCTATAAGCCAACTGTTCTTTAGGAGACATGACTCTGCTGTCAGAATATGCCAGCTGATAAGCTTCAACCATTGCTCGTTGTACTAAATATCCTCCTAAAGAATGACCTGTCAAATAAAGATTGGTAATACTCTTATCTTTAGCTAGTTCACGCATGATATTTTCTGCATCGATCCCTTGTTGAGGATTACTTCCTAGTCCAAGTGTTATATCAGCTCCTATATCCTTCGCATCACTTGTTCCACGAAAGGCTAATACTTGTGCAGTTCCATTTGGTAAATATAAGAAATCACTCTTAGTTTCATACAAGACAGCATCTAGTCCACTGGAAGTATGATAACTTTTCTTCCTCTCCCAATAAGGCCCCAATTCCTTATTCATCATCATATATTCGTAACGTGGTTTACTGTCACCATTCTTTTTATATAACTCTGATTCTGTTAAGGGTTTCTTATGATTCAGCACTCTATCAATATAATTATCATCACGGTAGGACAATTCCATGAACATAATCATATCGCGCTCACTGACATTCCATTTTAATTTTTCATCGGGTTTTTCGTTACTGTCAATAATACCATCACCATCAGTATCTTCTAACATAGGATGACTATTATAGCCTACATACTTTTTCCCGTCTTTTTCATAAATATAAAGTTCTTCTTTATCCTTCAAGTAGTCATCATCTGTATAAGCTTCTGGACTTAACTTAGGACCGTTTAGTAACAAACTGTCAAGCTTATTACCTTCTGAACCGATTACTCCTGCTTTTATTTGCTTAGCATACTCATCAGTTAATTCATACTTTTTAACCTCGGAAGGATTTGATGCTGCTCTCACCGCTGGAGTGCTTGATCTGTCTTCACCCGCCGCGGAAGCCCTTGTGGTCAAGCTATTATTTTCCTTATCCCCAGTTGTACCGAGTTCTGTAGTCCTTGTAGATCCTATTGAAACATCTCTGGTATCTAACTCAGAAGAAGGATTATTTTGATTATCTGGTATAGGTTGCACTTCTTCTCTTTTCTCCACAGAAGATGGAGAATTTTCCGTAGAAGCAAGCACTCCCTGAGATGGTGTAAACAAGGCAATTCCTATTAATACAGAAGCCACTCCAACTGAAAACTTTCGAATCGAAAAACGTTGACGTTTATTAAAAATGTCTTTCATTTTACCAACTTTCTTTCTAACTATTTTTTACAAAATAGAGGGTTCTACTATTTTCCCTTAGCAGAATACTCGATCGTTTCTTGACTAAAATTTTAGAGCTTTTCCTCTACTTGATCATAAACTACCACATTGATTTCTAATCATAAAAAAATGGATCGATTAATATTAATAAAATATCAGTAAAATATAAAAAAATGTAAATATTTCACTTTCAACACTGCCATTATACCATAAAAAATCATAACACTCATGTGTTTTAAAAAAGGTTTGTCGAAAAGTCTTTATACTCAATAAAAATCAAAGAGCAAACTAGGAAACTAGCCGCAGGTTGCTCAAAACACTGTTTTGAGGTTGTAGATAAGACTGATGAAATCAGTAACCATATCTACGGCAAGGCGACGTTGACGTGGTTTGAAGAGATTTTTGAAGAGTATTAAAATCAAAAAACGCATAATATCAAGTCTTGAAAAACTTTGATACTATGCGTTTGATTGTGGGAAGATCTACTTCATTTTCTCCGAGAATTGCGTTTTTGCCCAGTCTCATCAAATCTAGATTTTTTCTTCTTTGATATCAATCACAATCTCTTCTAATTCATCAAGAGTTTCGGCCTTTTCTTGCCATTGCTCCTTGAGATTATTAAATCGATCTTTTGATGCTTCTGTCGCTTGGCGAGCACATGATTTGGCTTGAGCAAGGACACTGTCCACAGTGATTTCACCTGACTCAACCTGTTCTTTGGTTTTCAGAACAAAATCTGTAGCCTGCTCCTTAACTTCTGTCAGTTTTTCACAGACCTGCTCCTTGGCATACTCTGGATCTTCTCTCAAATCATCTAGAAAATCTTGAGCCTGACTGCAAACTTGTTTGCCCTTGTCGCTTGTTAAAAACAAGGCAAGAGCTGCACCTGAAACGGTTCCTAAAAGGATTGAGGATAGTTTACCCATAAGGATTCTCCTTTTTTATTTTTTTAAAAATTTACTTGCAAGACGAAGAGCTGATAAACTTGCCCCAGTCTTGAGTGTTTTTGAACCAGCTGATGAAGCTTTCTTGCTCAAGACACGCGCATGGTCATTGAGATCTGAAACGGATAGAGATAAATCTGCAACAGCACTAAAGAGTGGATCAATCGTTGCCACCTTGACATTGATATCATCTGCCAAGACATTGACCTTAGCCAGCAACTCATTGGTATGATGCAAGGTCACATCCACATCTGAAGTCAAGGTTTTAATCGTCTTCTCTGTTTCATCGATAACACGTCCAAGCTTTTGTACAGTAATGATTAGATAGACTAAAAAGACAATCAAAGCTAGGGCAACAAGAATATATGCAACTTCTAACATTTAGTTTTCCTCCTCTGTAATATAGTAAGGGGCCTTCTTTCGATTTTGATAAAGAATGATAAAAATACCGAGACCGATAAGGACAACTGATAGCCATTGAGACACTCGAAGTCCAAAGAACATGAGGCTATCTGTTCGCATGCCTTCGATGACCATACGACCGAAACCATACCAAATCAAGTAGAAAGCAGTGATATGACCTCGTCTGAGACTCTTCCATTTTCGTCTCAATATCAAAATCAAGGCAAAACCAAGTAGATTCCATAGAGACTCATAAAGGAAGGTCGGTTGACGGTAGCTCCCATCAATATACATCTGGTCACGAATAAAGCCAGGTAGATAATCCAGATTATCCACTGCTGCACCATAGGCTTCTTGGTTAAAGAAATTGCCCCAGCGTCCCAAACTTTGGGCAATCATGACGCTAGGCGCCGCGATATCTAGGAAATCCCAAGTGTTAATGAGTTTACGATCAGCAAAGATATAGAGGACAAGAGCCCCTGTAATCAAACCGCCATAAATGGCCAAACCACCATTCCAAATGGCAAAAATTTCTCCTACATTCTGACTATAGTAATCCAAACGGAAAATAACATAGTAGAGACGAGCTCCTAAAATAGCCAAGGGAAAGGCTATCAAGATAAAATCTAAAATATCGTCTGGTATGATCTTCTTTCTAGGCGCTTCTTTCATGGTCAAATAAACCGCAAGAATCAAGCCTGTCACAATACACAAGGCATACCAACGAATGGCTAGAGGGCCTAGATGAATAGCAATTGGATCAAGCATTAGGCACCTCGTTTTGAGCAATGAGATTTGTCAACCGTTCTTCGAACAAACGCGTCGCATCAAAGCCCATTTCCTTGGCACGATAATTCATGGCAGCTGCCTCAATCACGACAGAAATATTACGACCTGTTTTAACTGGAATACGGATACGAGGAATGGCTACGCCAGAAATTTCTAATTCCTCTGGATTGTTGCCAAGACGATCAAAGGTCTTATGCGTATCGTAATTTTCCAAATAGACAGCAAGCTGAACCTGTGAAGAATCCTTGACAGCACTGGCACCGTAGAGACTCATGACATCGATAATCCCAACCCCACGAATTTCAATCAAGTGTTTCAAAATTTCAGCTGGTTCACCCCAGAGAGTAATCTCATCCTTGGCAAAGATATCGACACGGTCATCTGCTACCAAACGGTGACCACGTTTGACAAGCTCAAGACCTGTCTCACTCTTACCGATTCCACTATCGCCCTGAATCAAGACACCCATCCCATAGATATCCATCAAGACACCATGAACACTGGTACGTTCTGCCAAACGAGAATCAA
The DNA here is from genome assembly GCA_963525985.1 of uncultured Streptococcus sp. GTDB lineage: Bacteria > Bacillota > Bacilli > Lactobacillales > Streptococcaceae > Streptococcus. Next base: position 4,594 of record CAURMD010000016.1, read on the forward strand.
GGTAATTAGATAACTCTCCAGACAAACGACTGGTCGCCGTACGGCTGGTTAAAATAGCAATCTTACATTCTCTAGCTGCCTTTAGCATCTCCTCAGGAACCACCAAACCACGAGCAACAATGACTGCTGGTGTCTCAGGTAGAAACATTCTTTTCAAAACTTCATAACGGCTGTTGGAAGGCATGCCAATCAGATATGACCACTCCTTCATCCCCAAAAGTTGAATCCGCTCTGGCGTATAGTAGTCAAAATAGCCTGTCATTTCAAGACCAGGTCGCGTAATATCCGCTGTATTGATTTCCTTTTCAAGCAATTCTGGTTCGCCATAGACAATGTCTAGTCTAAGCTTTTCAATCACTTCTTTTACTAAAACCGACATCATTTCCTCCTTCAATCGAGTTCTTTTTACTATTATATCAAATTGTAGGAGGATATTTCAGATTTTTGCAGGCTTTGAAGTATTTATTTAAAAGAAAAAGACTAGATTTCTCTAGCCTTTCATTTCTAATTAGAATTTTTTACGTTTACGAGCTGCTTCTGATTTACGTTTACGTTTTACAGAAGGTTTTTCATAGAATTCACGTTTGCGTGTTTCTTGAAGAGTACCAGCTTTAGTAACCGCACGTTTGAAACGACGAAGTGCGTCATCAAGAGATTCATTCTTACGTACTACTGTTTTAGACATTTTTTTCACTCCCTTCAAGTTCAATATCTATTATATTCTACACGTAAAAGGAATAATTGTCAAGAAAAAATGCGGTTTAATTTTGATTATCTTCAATTTTAATCTTGTTGTTAATCTTGTTAAAATTGATTAACATTTATAGATGGAAATGATATAATAGTGACACATATTGATTAGCAAAAATTAGTATTATTTAGAAGTGAATCTATAACATGAAAAGAATCATAAAAATTTACCCTATGGTCAGTATTTTAGTTGTAATTTGTTTATTGCTAGGAATTCTTACTACCTTTTGGGGAAGTGTAATGTATGACTTATTTGCATTTCATTCAAAGCCAATTTATTGTTGGCAATACTTTAGTGGTACATTTATGCATGGAAGTAAAGAAGCACCAGTATGGTTTATATGGTTTCATTTAGTTTTAAATACTTTAATGTTACTTCCTTTTGGTGGGCTATTGGAGTATAAAAGGGGATCAAAATATGTATTTTTAGTTTTTATTACTTCTATGGTAATATCTTCAATTGTATTCCATATATTAACACAGAATCAAGAAATTCAGGCATCGGGTATCTCTGCTATTGGCTATGCTTTTGTAACGGGTGGGGTGATGAATATGTTTAGTATATGGAAAAATTTCAATTTAGGATTAAAACTATTTTATATCCTTTTAATCGTTCTATCTCTCACCATGCTTCTACCAAATATAACAGGCTGGATTTCAACCTTTCTTCACATGTCAGGAATTGCCAGTTATATCATGGTTTCCAGCATCAACAACTATCGACTGTCTTAATAAAAATCGTATAGTATCATAAAAAATAGTCAATACGATTATATCACAGTTTACAGACATTTAATAATTTTCTATTGGATACCTTTTTATATGAAATATCGACAACTGTTACGGGAATTTACAGAAAAATTTCTTTTAGCAGGATAGTGAACATTTGAAGTAAAAAACCACTCACTCCAAAGAGCAAGTGGTTTTTATACTTTTTATTTTTCAAGTAAGCTGAGCGCTTCAGCATCTGCAATGATGGTCACATCAGGGTGGTTTTGTAGGCTACTTGCTGGGAGATTCTCAGTCACTGGGCCAGACACTGTTCCGGCAATGGCTTCTGCTTTCGACTCACCGTAAGCAAAGAGAAGGATTGACTTGGCATCCAAGATATTTTTAATCCCCATTGAAATGGCTTGGGTTGGAACATCTTCAATCTTGTCAAAGAAACGTGCGTTTGCTTCAATAGTAGACTGGTCCAATTCGACTAGATGTGTTTGACTGTCAAATGGAGTACCAGGTTCATTAAATCCGATATGTCCATTGCGACCGATTCCCAAGATTTGGAGGTCAACTGGATGGTCAGCCAAAATTTGGTTGTAGCGTTCAACTTCAGCTTCAGCATTGTCCTTAACCCCACGAGGCAAGAAACTTTCTTTAAATGGTTTTTGGTTGAACAAGTTTTCTTGCATGAAGTAACGGTAAGACTGTGGATTGTCTCCATCAAGTCCTACATACTCATCAAGGTTGACACTGGTTAGATTTGAAAAATCAAGGTCACTCTCAACAATTTCCTTGTAAAATTCAAGTGGGCTACTTCCTGTCGCAAGTCCTAGGGTTTGAGCTCCATTGGCCAATTTTTCCTTCAAAATCTCAAAAGCAACTTTTCCACCTTCGATTTGGTTTTCAACTTTAATAACTTTCATCTTTTCATCCTCCGCTTTAATCTATATTTATTATATGGTATAGACCAATTTTTGTCAAGTGAAAACGATTTAATTTTCAAAAAAAGAGCGACTAAACTTGAAACATGTTATAATGGATAAGATTAGAACTTAGAAAGAATGAACAGATATATGAATACAGCTGATTTTGATTTCCACTTACCCGAGGAATTGATTGCCCAAACGCCCCTTGAAAAACGGGACGCTTCTAAACTCCTCATTGTCAACCGTGAGACGGGAGAAATGCAGGATAAACACTTCCACTCTATTATTGATATGCTGGAACCTGGTGATGCCCTCGTCATGAACGACACCCGCGTTCTCCCTGCCCGCCTCTATGGTCAAAAGGAAGAAACTGGAGGTCATGTGGAACTTCTCCTGCTCAAAAATACTAGTGGAGATGAGTGGGAAGTCCTGGCAAAACCTGCCAAACGCCTCAAGGTCGGTACTCGTGTCAGCTTTGGTGATGGTCGCCTCAGCGCTGTCGTTACGGAAGAATTGACCCACGGTGGTCGTATTGTCCGCTTTGAGTACCAAGGAATTTTCCTAGAAGTTTTGGAAAGTCTGGGTGAAATGCCTCTACCGCCTTATATCCACGAAAAATTGGATGACCGTGAACGCTATCAAACCGTCTACGCCAAGGAAAGTGGCTCTGCTGCAGCACCTACTGCTGGTCTTCACTTCACCAAAGAACTGCTAGCAGAAATCCAAGCTAAGGGTGTTCATCTAGTCTATCTGACTCTTCATGTCGGACTCGGAACCTTTAGACCCGTTTCAGTTGACAATCTGGACGAACACGAAATGCACTCAGAATTCTACCAACTTTCTGAGGAAGCTGCTGCCACCCTTCGCTCTGTTAAGGAAAATGGAGGCCGTGTCATCGCTGTCGGAACCACTTCTATCCGCACCTTGGAGACTATTGGTTCCAAGTTTGATGGGCAAATCCAAGCAGATTCTGGCTGGACCAATATCTTTATCAAACCTGGCTATGAGTGGAAGGTCGTGGATGCCTTCTCAACCAACTTCCACCTGCCAAAATCAACTCTGGTCATGTTGGTTTCTGCCTTTGCAGGCCGCGAATTAGTATTAGATGCCTACCACCATGCCATTCAAGAACACTACCGCTTCTTTAGTTTTGGTGATGCCATGTTTATCTATTAATTTACATAATCAAAAAAAGCGCATATTATCAGGTGTTATAAAGCCTGATAGTATGCGTTTTGTAATGGATAAGGAATTATACTCAATAAAAATCAAAGTGCAAACTAGGAAGCTAGCCACAGGCTGTACTTGAGTCGGCAAGGTGAAGCTGACGTGGTTTGCACTTTGATTTTTGAATAGTATTAATCTTTTCTAAAGGCCGGATCTTTCAAACTCTGCACACTGGCATTGATCACCGCGCCTAGGATAACAATTTTAGCAATCAAGATAAACCAAAACATCATAACAACAAGAAGAACGGAACCTAAAATTCGGACGTCTACTAAATGATGGACATAGTAATTGAGATAACTAGAGAACAGAGTTAGTAAACCTAAAATCACTAAGAGAACAAAGGCACTGCCTGGTAGGGTATAACTAAGTTTCCTGTTAGATAGATTGGGAAGAAAATAATAAAGCATGACCAAGATAGCAAAGAGGAGGGCGTAAGTCAGAGGACCTGCCAACCCTTGTAAAGCCTGATAGATAATGCCATCTTTTGTCCAATAATGAGCAAGTAAATCCAAAATCATCTGCCCAAATAAGCTCAAAAACAAGGCAAACGCAAAGAGGAGCTGCAAGCCAAAACTGACTAGGAGACTCACCATCTGATGGGAAATAAGTCCACGACTCTTTTCGACTCCATAAGCCTTGTTAAAAGCTTTTTGCAAGAAATTCATAGATTTTGAAAAACTCCATAACGCCGATAAAACAGAAAAACTCAATAAACCTGTTGAAGGTTGCGTCAAGACTTCTCTGGCTATTTTTTCCACACCTTCATAGAGGCTTGGGGGCAGGACGTCTTTCATAAAGCCCAGAAATTCTCCCACAGGAATCTGAAAATAAGGCAGGATATTGACCACCACCAAAAGCAGGGGAAAAATCGAAATCAACCAATAGTAAGCTACTGCGACGCTGGTCAACTCACTATCTGATGCTTGATAATAATGCAAAAAAGCTTTTAATAGAGGATTGTCTATCAGCTCGTTCCACCACTTTTTCATGTGACACTCCTTCACTTACAATCTTATACTCAATGAAAATCAAATAGCAAACTAGGAAGCTAGCCGCAGGTTGCTCAAAACACTGTTTTGAGATTGTGGATAGAACTGACAGAGTCAGTATCATATACCTACGACAAGGCGACGCTGACCTAGTTTGAAGAGATTTTCGAAGAGTATTAACTAATTTCTTCTTACCAATTCCACCATATCATAAGGCAGGGTATTGGCAGCTTCCTTCAAGGAATAGTTCTCTAGGTTATTGACATTTTGTCGTAACTTCTTGGCATACTTGGTCGTAATCAATCGTTTTTCTTCGTATTCGAAAATCAACTTGCGCTCCAGATAATAGCCTCTCAGCATTTCATCGATATTGTTGGGTTTGACACGATTGATAACCCGTTCGACAAAGGCACCACTGGTAATAATAGCTGTTTCTCGGAGACGAGAATCCTGCACGAAACTGATTAAAGAACTCTTGTAAACCCCTTTTAGGTTCTCCAAACTTTCGATAATCATCTCTGTATTTTCTAGATAGAGCTCTGCAATTTGGTCATAGTCAAGGGCTCTGAGTTTCTGTGATTCTTCATTTTTCCAACTACGAAAGGTCTTGCCAAAGGTAAAGACTTCGTGAAGGAGAAAACGTAAAATCCGCAAGGAAACAAGGAAATAATAGGTCAATCGTGAAGCAAACTTGCGATTGATACTTTGTTCCATGTTTTTCAAATAACGTTGGTAAACTCGATAGGCACGCTCACTCATCTTGCCTTCTTCGTAAGCCTGTTCTAAACCATCACTTTCAATACTGAGGATGAGAAGTTTCAAGGCCTCCCAGTCTTCTTGAGCCCCCTTATTTTCTTGACTCAGGATGAGATTTTCAATACGTCCATGATAATTGTCAATGGCTGCATAGAGAGGAAGTTTATTTTTAGTGTCTTCCAACTCTTTTTCCAACTCTAGCGTTACTTCATTCAAAATGCCAATATGCATGAGATAGTCCTTACTTTCTTCCTGTTCATCCGAAAGATGGGGCAAAACCAAGAGACCTGTTAAAAAACTGACAAGTGTCACACCTGCGACAAGGAACAGCAAGAGAGGATACTCCTGTTCTAGATTACTTGGTATCAGAAGGATCGTAGCAATCGACACCGTTCCCTTGACACCTGAGAAGGTCAAAAGAAGCATGTCCTTCATATACTTATTTAGCTTTTTCTTGAGACGTCTAGTCCTATAGGCATAGTAGCCATAAATCATGACAAAACGAATAGCAAAGAGGACAAAGGTAAGGGCTATAAGAGATACCAATAACAGTAAGGGATTATAGATTGGATTGGTCAAGATAGGCTCTGCTATCATTTCCAACTCCATCCCTAAAATCACAAAGACAGAACCGTTTAGCATAAAATTCACTGTATGCCAAACCGTCTCGGTCACCGTATCCACTTGGGCTTCGAGGAGCGTGATTTTCTTGAAGCGACTTGCCTTTAAAATCCCAGCAACTACGACGGCAATAATCCCTGAAACATGGACTTCTTCTGCCAGGAAGAAGGTCACCAGAGGCAAACTCAATTCTAATAAAAGCTCACTAGCAATATCCGTTGCGCGCACACTTAGCAAGAAGCTATGGAGGAAACGATTGGTCATGGCTGTTAAAAAGCCAATTAAAAAACCGCCTAGGATTGAAAAGATGAGCGAACTACTCGCTTGCCCAAGGGAAAAGGCTCCAGTTGTCCAAGCTGTCAAAGCTACCTGAAAAGCCACCAAACCAGAAGCATCATTCAAGAGTCCTTCACCTTTAAGAATATTGGACACGCGCTTAGGAAAGCTAAAGCGTTCCGAAAGAGAGGCAAAGGCCACCAAGTCCGTAGGCCCAAGGGCTGCCCCAACAGCCAAGCAAGCCGCCAAGGGAAGACTGAGCCAAAGAAGATGGGCCAAGCCACCCAAACTCAGGGTCGAGATGAAAATCACTGGAAATATGAGATAAACAATGATTCGCCAGTGTTTTAAAATAGCCGTAATATCCGCTTCTTCCGACTCTCGAAAAAGCAAGGGTCCAATAACCAGTGCCAAAAACAACTCTGTATTGAGGTGAAAGTCGGTATTGGGTAAAAAGAGACCAATCACAATTCCCAAAAGAATTTGCACCAAAGGTAGAGGCAAAAAGGGCAGGAGCTTATTGGTTGTACTTGAGACAATCAAGACTAGTAAAAATAGGATGAGGTAAATCAGTAATTCCACGCACGTCCTCCTTAATCTTTTTTACAACAGGATTCAAATATCTCCTTCTGCTCTTTGATTTTTTGGTCAATCTTGGAACAGTCTTTGTGCTCAATTTTTCTCTGGCACCGTTCCATTTCAAGAGCAACTAATTTTTTCTTGATTTTGAGCATTTTTTTGCTCATGTGTGCTTGGTCTAACACACCCACCGCTCGTTCGTGGTGGGTTGATTCAACAAAATTCTGGCGCATGGCATCCAGCTTTTCACGTAGGTATTGTTTATCCATGTCTATATCTCTCTAATTTTTCAATCATCACTAAAAACGGTGGGTTGTTGACTTGATTCAGGGTTCGGTAAATAGCAGCTGTGTACTCTTGTTGGTTCAACTGGCTAACAAAATCCAAGACAGCATCCCTCTCGAGGTCGCCTCCTTCATGACCATAGTAGATCATAATGGCTATCCGTCCACCTTTGACCAGCAAGTGACACAGTTTTTCTAATGCTTCAATCGTTGTCTGAGGTTGGGTGATGACAGACTTATCAGCTGATGGCAAATAGCCCAGATTGAAAATCCCTGCCTTGGCTTCTGTCACAAACTTATCCAGTGTTTCATGGCCTTGCAAGATTAACTGGGCATTTGTCAGGCCAGCCTGATGCAAACGCTCTTGGGTCTTTTCCAAGGCTTGTTCCTGAATATCAAAGGCATAGACTTTCTTGGCTAGCTTGGCCAGAAAAAGGGTGTCGTGACCATTTCCCATAGTCGCATCCACTACGATATCGTCCTGAGTTACTACCTCAGCCAAAAAATCATGTGCCATCTCAAGTGGTCTTTTCATTTTCAAACTCCTGTTTTACAGCCTTGCATCCTTGAACACTTCCGCGACGGCGCATCTCCATCTCAATGCTGTTGAGAACTTCCCATTTATTGAGGCTCCACATAGGCCCAATCAGCATATCCCTGGGAGCATCTCCTGTAATTCGATGGATGACAATATGTTTGGGAATGATTTCCAGTTGGTCACAGATGACCTTGACATATTCGTCCTGACTCATCAACTGTAAACGTCCCTCATGGTAATCTCGTTGCATACGTGTATTGGTCATAAGGTGAAGCAAATGCAGTTTAATCCCTTGAATATCGTTATCCGTAACACAGCGGCGGACATTTTCAATCATCATCTCATGGGTTTCACCAGGAAGTCCGTTGATCAGATGGGAAACAATCTCAATCTTGGGATACTTTCTCAAACGCTTGACCGTCTCCACGTACAATTCATAAGAATGGGCACGGTTAATCAGGTCAGAGGTTGTTTCATAAGTGGTCTGCAAGCCCAATTCAACCGTCACATGCATGCGCTCCGATAACTCAGCCAAATATTCAATGGTTTCGTCTGGTAAACAGTCTGGCCGCGTTCCGATATTGATTCCTACTACACCTGGCTCATTGATAGCCTGCTCATAGCGCTCTCGAATGACTTCCACCTTTTCATGGGTGTTGGTAAAATTTTGAAAATAAACCAGATACTTCTGAACATCCGGCCACTTACGGTGCATAAAGTCAATTTCCTTATAAAATTGCTCACGGATAGGCGCATCTGGTGCTACAATAGCATCTCCAGAACCTGAAACCGTACAAAAAGTACAGCCTCCATGAGCTACAGTTCCATCACGATTGGGACAGTCAAATCCCGCATCAATAGGAACTTTAAAGGTCTTTTCTCCAAAGAGTTTTCGATAATAATCATTCAAGGTATTATAAGATTTCATAACTTTCATTATAACAAAAAACACCCACAATCTCAAAAGCCTGACTTTCCTATAAATTCCTCTGTTTCTCGTTTCCATTAGCGATTTTTTATGATACAATATGGGTATGATTTTAATGAAATTAGCATCTATTTTATTATTGATACTGACTTTAGTAGTCTGCATTATCATAACCAAACTTTTTAGATTAAAAAAATTAGGACGAAACTTTGCGGATTTGGCTTTTCCAGTCTTGGTATTTGAGTATTACCTTATTACGGCTAAAACCTTTACCCATAATTTCCTCCCTAGACTAGGCCTAGCCCTCTCACTCCTAGCCATTATTCTCGTTTTTTTCTTCCTTTTGAAAAAACGCAGCTTTTACTATCCTAAATTCATCAAATTCTTCTGGCGTGCAGGATTCTTATTAACCCTTGTCATGTATATCGAGATGATTGTTGAATTGATGGCTCAGAAATAAAAAACTAAATCGAAAACACCTCAATCAAACTGAAATACAGTGATTGAAGTGTTTTTTCTTTATATCTTTTTTAATCATTCTTATACTCAATAAAAATCAAAAAGCAAACTAGGAAGTTAGCCGCAGGTTGCTAAAAGCACTGCTTTTAGGTTGTAGATAGAACTGACGAAGTCAGCTCAAAACACTGTTTTGAGGTTGCAGATAAGACTGACGAAGTCAGTCACATATATACGGCAAGGCGAAGCTGACGTGGTTTGAAGAGATTTTCGAAGAGTATTATTTTCCTTCTTTATCAGGAAATAGATAACCAATACCTACACAAGCTAGGACACCTGCTCCAATTACCAAGCCACTTGAAATTGGCAACAGGTCCAAAATTGCATTTGCGATGATAAAGGCAATAATTAAACACATCAGACTAGCCTTGTAATCCTTTTTCAAAAGATTCTCTAGAGTGAAAAAGAGGAACAAGCCTACCGGAATCAATGACCAGAGGTTGACATCCAAATTTGGCCAGCCAACAGAACCAAAATACACTACTGTCGCTGCTGCCACTAAAAATACAATCCCCAATAATTTTTTCATTTCTTTATCTCCGATTTCTTTTTTATGAACATGACTTGTCTAATACTGCCCCCCTCACGTCCCTTACAAAAATCATTATAGCAGAGGTCAGTTTCAAGAACAAGCTCTTTTGTCTATCTGGTCTCTATCTAGGTCTAAATGGTTCAATAATTAAGAAAAAAAGAAACCCAGTAGAATGAGTTTCTTCACTTTGCCGATTGCAGGGTTTGAACCTGTGACCTAGGCTTTACGAGTGCCTTGCTCTACCAACTGAGCTAAATCGGCGATTACACTTACAGTATAGCACTCTGAGAATAGATGTCAAGGAATTTTCATCTCTATTAGAAAAAGCCTGTCCTGAGACAAGGCTTTGAGTTTCTTCATCTTAGGACCCAGCACTTTCATAAGAATCCAAGCCCCTGTCCCATAGTTTCAAGGAAATAGTAAAGAAAACGAGGGAAATTAAAATCAAACCTCCAATGTTAAAGAGTACATCCTTGTCCTGCAAGAAATAGCTAGCTGGATAATAGGCCGTAAAGGCAAAAGGTACAATAAAACTGATTAACCAACGAAGAAATGAATTATAAATTGAAATCGGATACTTGGCAAAATCATTAAACATATAGAAAATGTAAATCATTGCTCCTGACTGCTTGGTCCAAAAAGCGATGCTGGCTGTCGCGATTTTCAAGGAAGTATAAATCAAGGTCGCAAAAGGAATACAGACTAGGAAAAGCAAGAATTTTGGAAGAGTCCAATCAATGCTAGTCACTGTTGTCCCCAGTAGGATACCACCGACTAAGAGCTCGCCCAAGGCATCAATCTGAAAGGTCTCAACTAGGATGTGAAAGAGAGGATTGATGGGACGAGTCAGATACTTGTCAAACTCCCCTTTTCGGACTAGGCGTTGCCCTAGTGCCCAGAGATTGTCAAAAAAGAGATGGTCCAGTCCCTTGGGAATCAAGGAAAATCCATAGATAAAGGCAATCTCTTGAAAAGTCCAACCTTCTAAGGATGGAATGTGTTGAAAAATGACATTGAGAAACAAGAGGTTCAATCCTTGAGTTAGAAAAACTCCCAGCACACCAACCACAAAATCCACCTTATATTCCATGATTTGCTTGATGTATTGTCTAATAAAAATCAGATGCATGCGTTGATATTTTTTCATACTAACCTCCCTGAATAGTAATGAATGACTGGACTCGTTTCCAAATCAACTGAGACAAGCCCACCATCACTAAGAGCCAGAAAAACTGCAAAGCGAGCGCCTGAATAATCTGATTGGCATCGTATTTCCCAACGATAATCATGACCGGAGTGTAAATCAAGGATGAAAAAGGCAAGAAGGACAGAATATCTGAAACAACCTTTGGAAAGAAAGCCAAGGGAATCAAACTTCCAGACATAAAGGCCACTATGGAAGTCTTGAGTAGATTGGAACCCCAAAGATTTTTAAACACAAAGGCAGAAAATCCAAAGCAGATATTAAAGAAAAAGTTGATTAGGTAAGCTAGCGTTAAGCTAAAGAGATAAAGGACAGTTAAACCCAACACCTCTACAATGCCTTGACCAGATATGATTTTCATCAAAACAATGACACTTAAAAATGGAAGGCCAACGCTAATAAAAATCAACCACTTGGACCCAAGCTCAGTAAAGAGATAAGAGGCCGCAAAATGCACTGGTCGTAACAAACGCATGATGATGGAACCATCCTTGACCTCCTCCCCAATCATAAAAGACGAATCTGATCTAGTCAGAAGATTGGTCACAAAACTCATAATGATGTAGAGGGTGATATCTGCCATACTAAAGCCCTGAATCAAAGACTCCTGGGAGGAATCAAAGACTGCCTTCCAGAGATAAAAGGCTACAAAAGCCCCCATGACATCCCCAATCCGATAAAGAATGAAGTTGACTCGATAGGTGATCAATTCCTGAACACCTGCATTGATAAAGGGTTTATAACGTCTCCACAATTTGACCATCTTAGAGCTCCTTTCGGTAGAAGCGACGGATAATGTCCTCGATATCCGTATCCATCATCTTCAAATCGCGGATCTCAAAATCAGACAGGGTTTGCTTGATAATATCAGCCGACTGGTAGCGAGAACTATCGAATTCAATATTAAGGCTATTTCCTTGTCTATCAATGGTCATATCAGGCAAACCCTCGTAGTGAGAAACTAGATGACTTTGACCTGGTAGCAGTTCAAAAGAAAGAGTCTTCATCTTGCCAAAGGTCTCCTTGAGTTGGCTCACCGTTCCATCAAAAATCTCTTGTCCCTTGTCAATCATGAAAATCCGATCACAAAGTTGCTCAATATCACTCAGATCGTGAGTTGTCAAGAGAATGGTAGTCTCTTCCTCCTGATTGATCTGGGTAATGGCGCGACGAATGTTATCCTTGACCGAAACGTCCAAACCAATGGTCGGCTCATCTAAAAAGAGAACCTTGGGATTGTGAAGCAAGGAAGCTGCTATATCCGCTCGCATCCGTTGTCCCAATGAAAGAGTTCGTACAGGATCCTTGATAAAGTCCTTCAAATCCAAGACTTCATTCAAAAAATCCATGCGCTTATGAAAGAGCGAGTCTGGCACATCGTAAATCTCCTTTAAAACCGTGTAGGTCTCTTGCAGCGCCAAATCCCACCATAGCTGGGTACGTTGTCCAAAAACAACCCCAATATCCTTGACATAATCTTGACGATTATCCTGCGGAATCTTGCCGTTAATCCGACAAAAACCAGATGTTGGTTTTAAAATCCCTGTCAGCATTTTAATGGTTGTCGACTTCCCAGCACCATTTGCCCCGATAAATCCTAGAATCTGCCCTTTTGGAACTTCAAAAGTTAAATCTTTGACCGCTTCAAAGGTCTGCTTTTCAGGATGAATAAAGGAACGTAATGCCCCCTTCAACCCTGGTTCCTTAACTGTCTTCACAAAATTTTTCTGAAGATGTTCCACTTCTATCATCGCCATATCTATCTCCCTATCGCAAGGAATAGCAACATTGTATTTTCCAATACAAGTAATCTAAATCCTTACTTTCTACACCTTCTCAATATTATTACATAAGGCTTTATACCAACCTATTATAATCCAATAAAAACTAGAATGCAAGCGTTTGCTTAAAATTTGTGAAATTGAAAATTTTTCTATTAAAGTGGTATTTTTATACTCAATGAAAATCAAAGAACAAACTAGGAAGCTAGCCGTAGGTTGCTCAAAACACTGTTTTGAGGTTGTAGATGGAACTGACGTAGTCAGTATCCTACACATACGGCAAGGCGAAGCTGACGTGGTTTGAAGAGATTTTCGAAGAGTATTAGTCCAAAATTCTGGCTTGATAGTCTCCTGAAAACGCCAAAAAACCTGCCCCAAAGGGCAGGTTAGTATTAAAAATGATTTCATCTCAAATATTCAATTTAATCAACACATTCCCCATTTTCATTAACTCTATACCCGTCTATGGTAGTATTAACTGCGAGTTCTCCTGAAGAATATAAATAATACCATGTTTCGCCAACTTGGTACCAACCTGTTACCATTGATCCGTCTTCATTTAAATAATACCATTTCCCTGAATCTTGAATCCAACCTGTCGCCATAGCGCCATTATCTTTCAAGTAATACCAGACATCATTATATTGAAACCAACCTGTTACCAGAGCTCCATCTTCACTTAGATAGTACCAATGTTCATTATCTTGAATCCAACCCCTTGCTAAAGAACCGCTATTATTTAGATAGTACCAAGCACCATCATTTTGTGTCCATCCTGATTCCGATGAGTCTTGAACATCATTTATTACTTGAACTGCCTCAATAATTTCCTTCAATTCAACTCGTTTTCTATCTTTTATGACAGATTTAACTTTTTCCTCAATAAACTCTTTTGCATAAGTTCGACTATTTTCTTTCTGCTGGAACATGTCCTTCAGTAAACTTTCTAATTGTTCATTAAAGACATCTTCTTGAATTTTATTAAACTCTTTTTGAGATAGCGAAATAACCATCACAATATCAATAAACTCTTCTTTTAATTGAGCAAACATTTCCACACGATCATCTTCTATGAATTGATCCGCAATTGCTTTTGCTCCTATTCCTCCTGCAATTCCTCCTATAATCGCACCTGCAAATGCTCCTATTGGTCCTGCAATTGCACCACCAACTGCACCTGCACCAGCTCCTGCCATTATACCGCCTCCAGCAACTGCTGCATTTTTTAATAACTGCTGAGAAGAAATTCTTCCAACAAGAGTTTCAAAAATATCTGGACCCATAATAATAGCGAACGATATCACTGGTGCAGCTCGTCTTGCAACCACTTCAGCTGTAATTTTTTTTCCAAAATAATCATTAATTTGTTTTGTAAATATTTTTGCAAATTGCTGTGATGCAACATAGATACTAGTTCCCATAGCTAGGGTTCGTAATCCTGCTTTACTAGCTATTAGAGCCGCATCTTTGGTTTCTGCACCCGACCATTTAGCCTGAGAAAAGACAATAACAAAGCTTATACCTACACCTGGTAATGAATTAATAGCTCCATCAATTGCATCAAATTTAATAGAGGTCAAATTACCTCCTTTAGCTATCAATTTTGCTTCATTATAGGTAATATGACCTTTTCTGATGATATTTTTTGCCTCAGCTGGATTATTAACTCCTTCAACTTTACCTTGTCTAATTTTTTCTTCAAATAACTCTACTACTTTATCATATTGATCTTTAGGAACTTCCAATTGCATTCCATTATACTTATACATCCCTCCATCGTTTTTAGATTCAAAAGCTGCATTTACAGTACCTCTAGCATTGTTATAGTACTTAGTTTGAATTTTTTGATTTCCAACCATTCTATCCGCACCATTTTTTGCATTATCTTGACCTGTTTGTCTTACATGTTGGAACGGATATCTAATCTTATCCATTAGATTATTTGCATACTCAGCTGCATGTCCATGGCCTGAAGGAGCGCTAACCATTGCATTTATTTGAGCTTTGTGCAATCTATCACCTACACTTAATAAAATCCAAGAAACAGCTCCTATCTCAGTTCCTCTTCTAAAGGTAGTTGAATTAACATTCTTTTTACCAATTTTTAATAACTGTGTGTTTAAATTTTCAACTTGTACATCATTTGTATAACCGGAAGCGATCAATTCATTCAATTCTCTAACAACATAATTCAAACTATTCGAGACATTCAAACGCTTAATAATCCCATATGGATAGTAAAATGTTAACTGATCATTATCATCTACCTCTACTTTCCATAAATTTGAAAATGGGAAAAATTGTACATTACACCTGTCTTGATCCTTGATTTGCATTTTTTCGAAAATTCCATACTGGGTCAAGAGTAAACCATATTCTTTGAAATCTTCTTCCTTTACACTTCTAACCGGAGAATAACCAAAATATTCAAATTCAGTATTAGAAAATTCATTATAAAATTCTTTTTCTGACTCAATAAACCACTTAGCCCGTCCATAAGGTACTGACTCACCATAATAATCAAATCCATTCTGTGCAATAGACCTAAACACTCTTCTAACACTAGCCTCATTGTGAGTATGGACCTCTTTAATTTTTCTTTTCCATAAAAAATACTGAAAAAAACTCACGATATTATCTTTCATCTCTAACATCAACCCCAATAATTCTAATATACTAAAACTAGCAAGTAACTTTATTAAGTTTTAAAACTATATATTACAACATATTAAAAAACTTGATATTTACCTTTAAGCTAAATTAATTATATCAAAGGCATAATACAAAGTCTATATCATTTATTTTATTTTTCCCACGCCAAAAAACCCACCTTCACAGGCAGGTTTCATCTGTATTATTCAGCTAGATTAAGCTTTACCTTCTGAACCGAATACGTCGATACGTTCTTCAACTGATGCTTGGATAGCTTTTACACCGTCAGCCAAGAATTTACGTGGGTCGAAGAGTTTTTTCTTGTCGTATTCTGCTTCGTTTGCTTCGTAGTCACGAGCAAATTTACGAGTTGCGTTAGCGAATGCGATTTGGCATTCAGTGTTAACGTTAACTTTCGCAACACCAAGTTTGATAGCTGCTTGGATTTGCTCATCAGGAATACCTGAACCACCGTGCAATACGATTGGGAATCCTGGAAGAGCTTCTGTCAATTTTTGCAAGTGGTCAAGGTCAAGACCTTCCCAGTTTGCTGGGTAAGGACCGTGGATGTTACCGATACCAGCTGCCAAGAAGTCAATACCAGTTTCAACCATTGCTTTAGCGTCTTCGATTGGAGCCAATTCACCTTTACCGATGATTCCGTCTTCTTCACCACCGATAGTACCAACTTCAGCTTCTACTGAGATACCTTTAGCGTGTGCTTTTTCAACAACTTCTTTAGCCAATTTAAGGTTTTCTTCAACTGGAAGGTGTGAACCGTCAAACATGATTGAAGTGTAACCAACTTCGATACACTCAAGTGCATCTTCGTAGTGACCGTGGTCAAGGTGGATAGCTACTGGTACAGTGATACCCATTGATTCAACAAGGTTAGCGATCAAGTTGCGAGCAACTTTGTAACCACCCATGTATTTAGCAGCACCCATTGAAGTTTGGATCAAAACTGGAGCTTTTTTAGCTTCTGCTGCACGCAAGATAGCTTGAGTCCACTCAAGGTTGTTTGTGTTAAATCCACCAACTGCATAACCATTGTCACGAGCTGCTTGGACAAATTTTTCTGCTGAAACGATTGCCATTTTATCAGGCCTCCTGTATATTTTTATGGGTCATCCCATTTACATTGTTCATTTTATCACTTTTTGACAAAAAAATCTAGTTTTTCCCGCAGTTTCGATTGAATTTCTTCTAGCTTCATCTATGTAAACCCTTTCTCCCCCTAGTCTTGGTCGACTTTTGGAAAAGCTATGAAGAAGGTTAAGCGATTCTCCTGCATTTCAAAACGATAAGTTAATTTTTCATGTTCTAATAGACTTTTGACCACAAAGAGTCCTATCCCCGAACCCTTGGCCTTGCGACTAGCATTGTCAGAAAAAGACTGGGCTAGTTTTTCTTGTTCTTCTGGACTACAGCTATTTTCTATAAAGAATTCCCCTTCTCTCTCTCCAATGCCAACCAAGCCACCTGGAACAGAGTGCTTGATAGCATTGCTGATGAGGTTAGAAAGTATCAACTTCATAACTGATGGGTTTAGATAAGCTTGCTGATGGGTTAAACTATTGTCTATCTGGAGTTCTCTTTCCTTGGCGAGCAAGGCATAATCCTTGACTAGAGTTTGCGTCATCTGGTGTAGGTTAATTTGTTCCCTATCATCTCTTAATTCCTGCACAGACGAGAGAGAAAGTATCTGGAGAACGTGGTGATTGAGCTCATCCACAATTCCTAAGGCTACTCCCAGATAGCGGTCTCTATCCTTATAACGCCCGACATTTTCTTTCATATTTTCAATTAGGATTTTCAAACTAGCCAGAGGTGTTTTCAATTCATGAGAAGCTCCTCGTAGGAATTCGACCTTCATCTTTTCCAGCTGGAGAATGGCTTCATTTTTGTCATGCAAGTCCGCAATGACAGTCAAAAGATGCTGGTAAAGGCTATTGATTTGTTCCTTGAGATCACCAATCTCATCCTTAGAATCCACGCGCAATCGCACTTGAGCATCCAGTTCCATCATGCGACGAGTCACCCGCTTGATTTCCAAAATCGGGGCAACAATGGTCCTAGCGTAGATATAGGCTACCAAAAGGGAAATCAGAAAGGACGCCAGCAAGGTATAGGGAAGAAATTGAAGACTGATTTGCTCTGCTTCCTTTTGCAAATCCATAGAAACCAGAAACTGGAGAGTCATGGTGCTACCATCTTCCGTTTTAACCTCACGCTCCTCAATAAAGAGAGAGGTGGTCTGGCGGTCTGTATCCAGAGGAAGACTGTCCTTGACTTCTAACTTGTCCTCAGTCATCTCTCCATTGACGGTCCCCTTGATATCACTAGTCTGGGAATACAGCTCTAACACTTGCTCGATACTCTGCCTATCCTTCCCTTCTAGGGACTGGGCAATGGCTGTCGCTTTCTGGCCAATGGTTTCCTGACGATGACTCAGATAAGTCGAAGGAAAAAGAAAATAAATGGCTAAATGAAGGCAAATTACCAGAACACTAAAAATCGAGAAGGTATAGATAAATATCTTTGTAAATAAACCTGTTCGTTTCATTTTCGCTCCAATTTATAACCAACATTGCGCACAGTGAGGATGCAGTCCAGGTCTAGCTTTTTCCGCAGTTCCTTGATATAAACATCAATGACTCGGTCAAAGGGAACCTCATCTGTCGCCTTCCAGACTGCATCGATAATCTGAGAACGAGTCAAGGCCCTTCCTTCATTTTTCACCAAATAATCAAGAATTTCTAACTCTTTGGCATTGATAGCTACTTCCTCACCTGCGAGGCTGGCACTGTAGCTTTCAAAGTCCACCTTGGCATCCTTGTAAGAAAAGATTCTTCCCGTATCATAATAGCGCTTGAAAATCGCATCCACCCTCACTTTTAAGAGGGAGAGGGAGAAGGGCTTTTCCAGATAGCCATCTGCTAGCGAAGCAAAGGCAGTCATCTTGTATTCTTCATCCTGAAAGGCAGTCAACATCAAAACAGGAACCTGACTGGTTTTACGAATTTCCGCTAGGACTTCTAAGCCATTGAGCTTTGGCATCTGGATATCCAGTAAAACTAAGGCTACTTCATAGCTGGAAAATTTTTCTAAGGCTTCCTGACCATCCGCCGCCTCAATGGTTTCATAACCACAATCCGTCAAATAATCACTGACCCCCTCAC
>CAURMD010000017.1:0-21495 GCA_963525985.1 uncultured Streptococcus sp.
TGTAGATTTTTTTGTTTCACTAGGATTTTAGCCCGAGCTCAAATCAGCTCTCTGACTTCAGAGGGCTTTTTATGTTGTCACCTTACCTCGACATACTCAAGTATAATCTTCGGTTACGGTTCCTAGCACAATAAAATCAACTATATTCATTTGTTCTCATCTTGTTACGCAGTTGAAAATATGGTATACTTTTTCATGAGAATTTTCTAAATTTTTAAGATTCTATCAAAGGAGGTTTGCATGCTTTCCAAATTTTCTGGAAGCCGACAAGACCAGCAATTTGTGTTACTTTTAGTTATTTTGCTAGGTATTTTAGGGATTTCTCTCTTTCTAGCAGTTTCAATGGGATCTGTTGCGATTAATCTAGGAGATACCTATCGGATTATTTTGAGCAGGTTGGGATTTCCTCTTGAGATAGGAGAGGTTTCCAAGTCTACTCTTGCCATTGTATGGAACATGAGATTCCCTCGAGTATTGTTAGGTCTAATAGTAGGGGCTGGTCTTTCTATGTGTGGTAGCGTGATGCAGTCTACAGTGAACAATCCCATCGCAGAGCCCTATGTCTTAGGAATATCTGCGGGTGCAACTCTAGGGGCAACCTTGAGCATCATTCTTGGTTTAAAAGTGATGATTAGCCTTGGAGCTTTTCTTGGAGCTATTTTGGCAACAATTGCTGTTCTCATCATTGCCTCTATGCAGGGAAGGATGACGACTTCTAGTCTAATCTTATCGGGAACGGTGGTCAACGCTCTCTTTCTGGCTTTTTCAAACTTTATTATCTCAGTTGGCGCTAATGCGGATAGTGTGATGACCATTAAGTTTTGGACTATGGGCTCGCTCGCTGGGACTACTTGGTCTGACTTAGTCCTGCCAACTATGGTAGTGGGAATGGCCTTTCTATTTTTCTCTACCCAGTATCGTGTTTTCAATGCGATGATGATGGGAGATGAGGCTGCTTTAACTTTGGGGATTCCCTTACGCTTTTATTGGTATCTTTATGTGACAATGGTGGCTGTGCTGACAGCAGTCTTAGTGGCAACCTGTGGGATTATTGGATTTGTCGGTCTGATTACTCCACATTTAGCTCGAGGGTTAGTAGGAACGAATTACAAGAGGCTTTTTCCTGTTGCAACCTTGCTGGGTGCCCTCTTTGTCATTTGGGCAGACGTACTCTCCCGTATCATCATTCCAAACGCAGAGCTTCCAATTGGTATTTTCACAGCCTTAGTAGGTGCTCCCTTCTTTATCTATATTGTTGGAGGTAGACGAAGGGAGGTGAGGGTCTGATATGGACTTGATTTGTAAGGATATCCACTTTGGACTGGGAGAGAAAAAAATCCTCAAGGGAGTTTCTCTTAAAGTTGAAGGGAATCAATTTCACACGATATTAGGGCCAAATGGAAGTGGAAAAACCAGCCTGCTTAAACTCCTCTATCGTCAGGAAAAGGCGGACAAAGGCTTGATAAGCCTAGATGGAAAGCCTCTGGAACAATGGACGCTCAAAGAAACAGCCAAGCAAATGGCAGTTGTAACCCAGTTTAACCAGCTGCAGTTTGATTGTACAGTTGAGGAAATCGTCTTGCTGGGAAGAACCCCCCACCTCTCTTTTTTACAGAAGGAAAGGGAAAGAGATTTTACACTCGTTCAAGATGCCCTCGTTAAGGTGGATATGCTTGAGAAGAAAACTCGTCTCTATTCGTCCCTGTCAGGGGGAGAGAAACAGCGAGTATTACTAGCCCGCGCCTTGGCGCAAGAACCGACTTTCTTGCTCCTGGACGAACCAACCAATCACCTGGATATTAGGTATCAGCTAGACTTGTTAGCCATTGTGAAAAATCTCAAGGTCAATGTTCTAGCTGTCCTACATGATATTCAACTTGCTTGTCGCTATTCGGATTATCTCTATCTGATGAAAGAGGGGGAAATCCTTTACCAAGGGACTCCAAAGGAGACCATCACCCCTGAGTCATTGCAAACTGTATACGGAGTTCAAAGTCAGGTGACTTGGACCGAGGATCAGCAAGCCATGATTCACTATTTATAAAAATGAAAAGGAAAACAAGATGAAAAAAACACTCAGTATTTTACTCGTAACAGTAGCTACCTTAACTTTGGCAGCTTGTGGTAACACTACTACAGAAAAAGCTACCACACAATCTAGCACAGAGACAAGTCAAAAGGCGAGCACAGAGACGACTTATCCATTAACGGTCAAAACCTATGACGCTAAGGGAAATGAAGTCGAACAAGTTTTTGACAAGGCACCTGAAAAAGTTATCACCAACAATCTTTCAACCACTGAAATCTTATTGGAGTTGGGGTTGAAGGATAAAATTGCTGGCATGCTCAATCCAGACAATGCTGTGACGGACAAATACAAGGACGCGATTGCGACTATTCCTCAAATTGGGGATAAAAAAACAGTCTCACAAGAGACAGTCCTTTCTTATGAGCCAGACGCTGTGATGGGACGAAACATGATGTTTTCTGAAAAATCCTTGGGGACAGTTAGCACTTGGAATGAAAACAAAATCCCAGTCTATACGCAAAAAGCTTCTCTCTCAACGATTCAGCAAGATTTGGGAAATATCGTAGAAGATGTCAAAAATCTTGGAATGATTTTTAATGTTCAGGACAAGGCTAATGAATACGCAGCCCAATTACAAACTAAAATTGACACTGTTAAGAAAGCAAACCCAGCAAGTCAAGGTGAAAAGAAAAAGGCTTTGATTATGGTTGCTTATAATGATGAAACCTTCGGTGCCTACAAGTCTGCTTTGCAAGAGAGTTTGCTGAACCAACTTGGTTATACAAACGTTGCTACGGGGACATCAGGCTTGACCTTGGAAAATCTCGTGTCAATGGATCCTGAATTGATTATCTATGTAACCAGCGACCGCAATAAAAAATTGGATGAAAAAGCAGTAGAGTTGATGAAGGCAAATGCTGTTTTGGAAAGCGTTCCTGCTATTAAGAATCAAAAAATCATGACCATCTCTTACGATGAGTTGATGGACTATGGTCCAGCAGTGATTGATTCCCTTGAGAAAATCAATGACTTTATCAATAAATAATGAGTTTGATTGGGAAGGAATTCAAGTCAAAATCAGCCTTCCTTCTAACTACGACCCCAATCAAATCTATCCGGCAATTTTATTGAATGATGGAAACTTGGACTTCCTATCGTCCCTTTCCGAATCTGTGATTTTAGTGGGATTGACCTCTAAAAATCGCCTAGATGACTACACTCCCTGGAAGGCAGCTGCTCTGAGAGATGGAGCTCCAGATTTTGGAGGTCAGGCCAAGGTCTATCATGATCATTTATTTGGAGGTCTTTTAGACAAGTTGCAGTCTCTTTATCGCCTGGACGAAACTCGCCTTGCCTACGGAGGTTATTCACTAGGTGGTTTGGTGGCAGTCTACAGTCTTTTCAGCTTTGACAAGGTTTCCTGTGTCTTTTCGATCTGTGGTTCCTTTTGGTATCCTGATTTTGTGACTTACTGCAAGGAAGAAAATGTGAAAAATTTGGACTGTTTGCTGTATTTACAGAACGGTCAAACAGAAGGAGTCAATCATACCAATCGCTTGGCTCAAGCACCAGTCTATGCTGAGCAAATCCATACCAGTCTTCAGAAATGCTATTCTACCGGCCAGTTTGTCTTTGATTCTTATGGACACCACGAACAAGTAGCGGAGCGATTTCTAGCTTTTTCCAGCTGGTTGGCCCAAAAATGGAAAATCGAATAAAAGATTTATCCCTTGGCTTTTGCCAAGGGATTGTTGTATTTATTTAACCAAGTTTTTCTCTCTTTTTATCTGGATTCCATACGAAGCTTGCGATAAAGCTAAAGATGATGGTTAGGATAGCGAGGACAATGGCCAGGATGAGGGCAGGAATGCGGATAAGCCACCAGAGTGGGTTTGGTTTTTTATCATTGTGCCATTGTTTCGTTTCGTCGTCCAGACGTTGAAATTCTGCTTGGATGCGATTGGCGACTGTTTCAATGCCTTCATCATTCATTTTCTTGATATCTGAGATATCGATTGGATTTCCGAAGTTCATATCAACACGCTCACGGCTAACCAAGCCCTTCAAAGTCATGGGACCTGTGTAGGTAACCGGCATGATACGGACCTTGGCCATTTTGGCAATCAAAGCTACGCCACCCTTGACATCGTTTGAGTGACGGCTCCCACTTGGAAACATGATGAGAGAGCGATCACTTTTTTTAAGAACATTGATAGGGTATTTGATGGCAGAAGCGCTAGGATTTTCACGGTCAATAGGAAAAGCACCACACATACGAATCCACCAACCAAAGATACGGTTGGTAAAGAGTTCTTTTTTGGCCATAAAGATAAACTGTTTTGGCTTGGTCGCAAAGGCCATGTAAACAGGATCCCACCAGGTACGGTGAGGCGCAACCAAAATATAATTTTCATCTTGATTAGGAATTTTATCAGTATTATGATAGTGGGCATTGCCATTGATGGACCATAGGAGCAATACAACCAATCCACGTAAATAAGTATAAAACATGCGATCTCCTTCGATTATTTTCTTGTTATTATTATACCTTATCAAAGGAGGGCTGGCAAACTTTTCCCTTGACTAGGTGCATATTTGGGATGAGATTAGAATTCTGTTAAAAAAAATGATATGATAGAATTTATGGATAAAAATAAGATTATGGGATTAACCCAAAGAGAAGTCAAGGAAAGACAGGCTAAGGGCTTGGTCAATGATTTTACTGCTTCGGCTAGTACCAGCACTTGGCAAATCGTTAAACGAAATGTCTTTACCCTTTTTAACGCTTTGAACTTTGCCATTGCTTTGGCCCTTGCCTTTGTGCAGGCTTGGAGCAATCTGGTCTTCTTTGCTGTGATCTGCTTTAACGCTTTTTCTGGGATTGTGACCGAGCTGCGGGCTAAACACATGGTGGACAAGCTCAATCTCATGACCAAGGAAAAGGTCAAGACTATTCGTGATGGCCAAGAAGTGGCTCTGAATCCTGAAGAATTGGTGTTAGGAGATGTCATTCGTCTGTCTGCTGGAGAGCAGATTCCCAGTGATGCCTTGGTTTTGGAAGGCTTTGCGGAAGTCAATGAAGCCATGTTAACGGGGGAAAGTGATTTGGTGCAAAAGGAAGTTGATACCTTGCTTTTGTCAGGAAGTTTCCTAGCCAGTGGGTCAGTTTTAGCTCAAGTTCACCATGTCGGTGCAGACAACTATGCTGCCAAACTCATGCTGGAAGCCAAGACTGTTAAACCAATCAACTCTCGTATCATGAAATCGCTGGACAAGTTAGCAGGTTTTACTGGAAAGATTATCATTCCTTTTGGTCTAGCTCTCATGCTGGAAGCCTTGATCTTAAAAGGCTTACCTCTTAAGTCTTCCGTTGTAAATTCGTCGACAGCCCTTCTGGGAATGTTGCCCAAGGGAATCGCCCTTTTGACTATCACTTCACTCTTAACAGCGGTGATTAAGTTGGGCTTGAAAAAGGTCTTGGTGCAGGAGATGTACTCTGTTGAGACCTTGGCGCGCGTGGATATGCTCTGTTTGGACAAGACGGGCACCATCACCCAAGGAAAGATGCAGGTGGAGGCTGTTCTTCCGCTGACGGCAACTTATGGTGAAGAGACTATTGCCAGTATCCTGACCAGCTATATGGCCCATAGTGAGGATAAAAATCCAACTGCCCAAGCCATTCGCCAGCGTTTCCAAGGTCAGGTAGCCTACCCTATGATTTACAATCTCCCCTTCTCAAGCGACCGCAAGTGGGGTGCCATGGAGTTAGAAGGCTTGGGAACAGTTTTCTTAGGGGCGCCTGAGATGTTGCTGGATTTTGAGGTCCCCGAAGCCAGAGAGGCCTTGGAGAGAGGGTCACGTGTCTTGGTCTTAGCTCTCAGTCAGGAAAAATTAGACCACCACAAACCACAGAAACCATCTGATATTCAGGCTCTAGCCTTGCTGGAAATCTTGGATCCGATTCGAGAAGGAGCAGCAGAGACGCTGAACTATCTCCGTTCTCAGGAAGTGGGGCTCAAGATTATCTCTGGTGACAATCCAGTTACGGTATCCAGCATTGCTCAGAAGGCTGGTTTTGCGGACTATGACAGTTATGTAGATTGCTCGAAAATCACGGATGAGGAATTGGTTGCTATGGCTGAGGAGACAGCTATTTTCGGACGTGTTTCCCCTCATCAAAAGAAACTCATCATCCAAACACTGAAAAAAGCGGGTCATACAACAGCTATGACAGGAGACGGAGTCAATGATATTCTGGCCCTTCGTGAGGCGGATTGTTCTATCGTGATGGCTGAGGGAGATCCAGCGACTCGTCAGATTGCCAATCTGGTTCTCTTGAACTCTGACTTTAATGATGTTCCTGAGATTCTCTTTGAAGGTCGTCGTGTGGTTAATAACATTGCCCACATTGCACCGATTTTCTTGATAAAGACCATCTATTCTTTCTTGCTCGCAGTTATCTGTATCTCCAGTGCTTTACTAGGTCGGTCTGAGTGGATCTTGATTTTCCCCTTCATTCCAATCCAGATTACCATGATTGACCAGTTCGTGGAAGGTTTCCCACCATTCGTTCTGACTTTTGAGCGAAATATCAAACCTGTTGAGCCAAACTTCCTCAGAAGATCCATGCTTCGTGCCCTACCAAGCGCTCTCATGGTCGTCTTCAGCGTTCTGTTTGTGAAAATATTTGGAGCGAGTCAAGGTTGGTCTGAGTTAGAAATCTCAACTCTACTCTATTATCTCTTGGGGTCAATTGGTTTCTTATCCGTATTTAGAGCCTGCATGCCATTTACCCTATGGCGTGTCCTCTTGATTGTTTGGTCAGTAGGAGGCTTCCTAGCCACAGCTCTCTTCCCAAGAATTCAAAAATTGCTTGAAATTTCGACCTTAACAGGACAAACATTACCTGTTTATGGTGTCATGATGTTGGTCTTTACCGTGATTTTCATCCTGACTAGTCGCTATCAAGCCAGAAAATAAAGAAAGGCTGCAATCTGTGGATTGCGGTTTTTTTAGGTACAAGATTGCCAGCTGAAATGTGGTATAATAAGAGGTAATAGAGTTTTGGAAAGTGAGAGAAAATGATTTCAAAGAGATTAGAATTAGTGGCTTCCTTTGTGCCACAGGGAGCAATTTTGCTAGATGTGGGAAGTGATCATGCTTATCTGCCTATCGAGTTGGTCGAAAGAGGCCAAATCAAAAGTGCCATTGCAGGTGAGGTGGTGGAGGGACCTTATCAGTCTGCTGTCAAAAATGTTGAAGCTCACGGCCTAAAGGAGAAAATCCAGGTTCGTTTAGCCAATGGCTTGGCAGCCTTTGAAGAGGCAGATAAGGTATCGGTCATTACCATTGCTGGTATGGGTGGTCGTTTGATTGCTAGGATTTTAGAAGAAGGCTTGGACAAGTTAGCTAATGTAGAACGATTGATCCTCCAACCCAATAATCGTGAAGATGACTTGCGTATCTGGTTGCAAGACAATGGTTTTCAGATTGTAGCAGAAAACATCCTAGAAGAAGCTGGCAAGTTTTACGAGATTTTGGTGGTGGAAGCAGGTCAAATGAAGCTATCAGCCAGTGATGTTCGCTTTGGACCTTTCTTGTGCAAAGAGGTCAGTCCAGTCTTTGTCCAAAAATGGCAAAAAGAAGCTGTTAAGCTAGAGTTTGCCCTCGGACAAATCCCAGAAAAAAATTTGGAAGAACGTCAAGTTCTAGTAGATAAGATTCAAGCCATCAAGGAGGTTCTCCATGTTAGCAAGTGAAGTGATTAACGCGTATGAAGCCTTTTGCCCTCAGGAATTTTCCATGGAGGGAGACAGTCGTGGCCTGCAAATTGGAACTTTGGACAAGGATATTCAAAGTGTCATGGTTGCTCTGGATATTCGTGAAGAAACGGTGGCTGAAGCCATTGAAAAGGGTGTGGATTTGATTATCGTCAAGCACGCGCCGATTTTCCGTCCTATCAAGGACTTGGTAGCCAACCGTCCGCAAAATCAGATTTACATTGATCTCATCAAGCATGACATCGCAGTTTATGTCAGCCATACCAATATTGACATCGTTGAAAATGGTCTCAATGACTGGTTCTGTCAGATGCTAGGAATCGAGGAGACAACTTATCTTCAGGAGACAGGTCCTGAACGTGGAATTGGACGTATTGGGAATGTTCCGACTCAGACATTTGGAGAATTGGCTCAACATGTCAAGCAAGTATTCGGCCTAGATAGTCTTCGATTGGTGCATTATCAAGAGACTGATTTACAGAAGTCTATCTCAAGAGTGGCCATCTGTGGTGGAAGTGGGCAGTCTTTCTATAAGGATGCTTTAGCTAAAGGAGCGGATGTCTATATCACTGGTGATATTTACTACCACACTGCCCAGGATATGCTGTCTGATGGCTTGCTAGCATTGGACCCAGGTCACTATATTGAAGTGCTTTTTGTGGAAAAAATTGCAGAGCTTCTTAATCAATGGAAAGAAGAAAAGGGCTGGACTATCGATATTGTACCTAGTCAAGCATCTACCAATCCTTTCCACCATATCTAGTTAGAAGGTGAAGACAATGAAAAAAGTTGCCATTATTGGAGCAGGAATTGTAGGTGCCACAGCAGCCTACTACCTTTCGAAAGAAAGTGATCTAGAAGTGACCGTCTTTGACCATGGACAAGGTCAGGCTACCAAGGCAGCAGCAGGAATTATTAGTCCTTGGTTTTCCAAACGCCGTAATAAGGACTGGTACAAAATGGCACGCTTGGGGGCTGATTTTTATGTGGATTTGTTGGCTGATTTAGAAAAGTCAGGACAAGAAATCGACTTTTACCAGCGTTCGGGAGTCTTTCTCCTGAAAAAGGATGAAACTAAGTTGGAAGAACTCTATCAACTAGCCCTCCAGCGTAGAGAAGAATCTCCTTTGATAGGGCAATTAGCCATTCTGGACCCAGCATCAGCTAATGAATTATTCCCTGGCTTGCAGGGATTTGACCGCTTGCTCTATGCTTCTGGTGGAGCGAGAGTAGATGGTCAACTCTTAGTGACTCGTTTGCTGGAAGCCAGTCATGTCAAGCTGGTCAAAGAAAAAGTGACTCTGACACCGTTAGCATCAGGCTACCAGATTGGTGAAGAGGTGTTTGATCAGGTTATTTTGGCGACGGGAGCTTGGTTGGGACACCTGTTAGAGCCTTTAGGTTATGAAGTAGATGTTCGTCCCCAAAAAGGACAACTCCGAGATTATCAGCTGGCCCAAGACATGGAAGCTTACCCTGTTGTTATGCCAGAAGGGGAGTGGGATTTGATTCCTTTTGCAGGTGGGAAATTATCCCTAGGCGCTACTCATGAAAATGACATGGGATTTGATTTGACGGTAGATGAAACCTTACTCCAACAAATGGAGGAGGACGCCTTGCCTCACTATCCAATTTTAGCTAGAGCGACTTCAAGAGGTGAGCGTGTGGGAATCCGTGCCTATACCAGTGATTTCTCTCCTTTCTTTGGGCAGGTGCCAGAATTGGCAGGTGTCTATGCTGCTAGTGGACTAGGTTCATCAGGCCTCACAACTGGTCCTATCATTGGTTACCATCTAGCTCAACTGATCCAAGGCAGGGAAATGACCTTAGACCCAGCAAACTACCCAATTGAGAACTATGTCAAACGACTAAAAAGCGAATAATACTCAATGAAAATCAAAGAACAAACTAGGAAACTAGCCGCGGGCTGCTCAAAGCACTGCTTTGAGGTTGTGGATAGAACAGACGAAGTCAGCTCAAAACACTGTTTTGAGGTTGTGGATAGAACTGACGAAGTCAGTAACATATATACGGCAAGGCGAAGCTGACGTGGTTTGAAGAGATTTTCGAAGAGTATAGGAATTTTACTGAAATTTTAGCCTCCCTTCTAGGATAGCAAATGACATTCCCTATCAAAAATGGTAAAATAAGAAAAAATCCGAGAATCGAGGAAAAAAGATGCAAGAAAAGATTTTGGTAACGGGTGGAGCTGGTTTTATCGGAACTCACACTGTTATTGAGTTAATCCAAGCAGGCCATCAAGTCGTTGTGGTGGATAACCTTGTCAACAGCAACCGTAAAAGTTTAGAAGTTGTTGAGAGAATTACAGGAGTTGAAGTGCCGTTCTATGAGGCTGATATCCGTGATACAGATACTCTTCGTGATATTTTCAAGCAAGAAGAACCAACAGGTGTCATTCACTTTGCTGGTTTGAAGGCTGTTGGCGAATCAACCCGTATCCCACTTGCTTATTATGACAACAATATCGCTGGAACTGTTAGTCTTTTGAAGGTCATGGAAGAAAACAACTGTAAAAACATCATTTTCAGTTCCTCTGCGACAGTTTACGGAGATCCTCATACAGTGCCCATCTTGGAAGATTTCCCACTTTCAGTGACCAATCCATACGGTCGTACCAAACTCATGTTAGAGGAAATTTTGACGGATATCTACAAGGCAGACTCAGAATGGAATGTTGTCTTGCTTCGTTACTTTAACCCAATCGGAGCCCATGAGAGTGGAGATTTGGGAGAAAATCCAAACGGTATTCCAAACAATCTCTTGCCATATGTGACTCAAGTAGCCGTTGGAAAACTAGAGCAAGTGCAAGTGTTTGGAGACGATTACGATACGGAAGACGGAACTGGTGTTCGTGACTATATCCACGTTGTTGATTTGGCTAAAGGTCACGTTGCAGCTCTGAAAAAAATCCAAAAAGGTTCAGGTCTAAACGTTTATAACCTTGGAACAGGTAAAGGCTACTCAGTTCTTGAAATTATCCAAAATATGGAAAAAGCAGTGGGACGTCCAATTCCTTACCGCATTGTAGACCGTCGCCCAGGGGATATCGCAGCCTGCTATTCAGATCCTGCAAAAGCCAAAGCAGAACTAGGCTGGGAAGCAGAATTAGACATCACCCAAATGTGTGAAGACGCATGGCGTTGGCAAAGCAAGCATCCAAATGGATTTGAAGACTAAGATGGTGATGTCAATCATTGTCCCCTGTTTAAACGAAGAGGAAGTACTTCCTCTTTTTTATCAGGCTTTGGAAGCTTTACTTCCAGATTTGGAAACAGAAATCGAGTATGTCTTTGTCGATGATGGATCAAGTGATGGGACTTTGGAACTCTTAAAGACCTATCGGGAGCAAAATCCGGCAGTTCATTATATTTCTTTCTCGCGAAATTTTGGCAAAGAAGCTGCCCTCTATGCAGGCTTGCAATATGCGACAGGAGATTTGGTGGTGGTAATGGATGCAGACCTCCAGGATCCTCCGAGTATGTTGCTTGAGATGAAAAACTTACTAGACCAAAATGCAGATTTGGACTGTGTTGGAACAAGGAGAACTAGTCGGGAAGGAGAACCAGTTTTACGTAGTCTCTGCGCTAATCTCTTTTATCGCCTTATGAAAAAAATCAGCCCAGTAGCCCTGCCGTCAGGTGTCCGTGATTTTCGTATGATGAGAAGGTCTGTAGTCGATGCCATTTTAAGTTTGACTGAGTTCAATCGTTTTTCTAAAGGACTTTTTGCCTGGGTCGGTTTTAAAACCTACTATCTGGACTATCCTAATGTCGAAAGGCAGGCTGGTAAGACCAGTTGGAGTTTTAGGCAACTCTTTTTCTACTCCATTGAAGGGATTGTTAACTTTTCAGATTTTCCCTTGATTATCGCCTTTGTGTCAGGTCTCCTATCTTGTTTCATTTCTCTGCTAATGACCTTTTTTGTTGTGGTTCGGACTCTCATTTTGGGCAATCCGACATCAGGTTGGACCTCTCTGATGGCAGTTATTCTCTTTCTTGGAGGCATTCAACTCTTGACCATTGGGATTCTCGGTAAGTACATCAGTAAGATTTATCTAGAGACTAAAAAAAGACCACTTTATCTGATCAAAGAAAAAAGTGACCTTCCTGATTTTACAGAAAAAAATAAAGAGAAAAGACTATAATTTTGCATGGAAATATGCTAAACTAGAAGGAGTGGAACGTTCTTGTCGATATTAGGGTTAATCTTTAATCAAGGCACGTGTCGGACAGTTTCTAACAGCTTCTACGACGTCCTGACTAGGAGAGATTTCTTTTTCTAGTTGGTCAGGGTCATCGTAAAAACGCACGATTCCATTATCGTGGTAATCAAATAAATCAGAATAAGTTTGGCAAAGTCCACAGGCGATACATCGTTCAGGTATAAGTGTGATTTTCATGTTCATATTTATATTGTAATAAGAAAAGTAAAAAAAAACAAGGAGTAGGGTATGGAAAAAGAACCGTGGCAAGAAGATATTTATGATCAAGAAGAATCAAGAGCAGAGCGTCGTAAGAGAACTCAAGGCAGAGATGTAGTGGCCAATCGTGTCTTGACGATCTTAGCTAGTATTTTCTTCGTGATTGTAGTCGTGATGATTATTGTTCTTATCTATCTATCAACGGGGGGGAGTAATCGCACGGCAGCCTTGAAAGATTTTCACGATTCTGATGCAAGTGTAGTACAAGTCTCATCTTCAAGCAGTTCTCAGCCTGAGCAAAGTTCAGAACCAGAATCTACTTCTAGTAGTTCAGAAGAAGCTACTAATCCTGAAGGAACGATTAAAGTTCTCGCAGGAGAAGGAGAAGCAGCTATTGCAGCTCGTGCTGGAATCTCCATTGCACAGTTAGAAGCCTTAAATCCTGGGCACATGGCTACAGGATCTTGGTTTGCTAATCCAGGTGACGTTGTTAAAATCAAATAGGAGTTGATATGAAAACAATTCAAATCGCTATTGACGGCCCTGCTTCCAGTGGTAAGAGTACGGTCGCAAAGATTATTGCCAAGGATTTTGGATACACCTACCTAGATACAGGTGCTATGTATCGTGCGGCGACCTATATGGCTCTCCAAAACCAGTTAGGAGTAGAAGAAGTCGAAGCCCTTCTAGCCTTATTGGCCCAGCATCCAATTAGTTTTGGGCGTTCAGAAACTGGAGAGCAGCTTGTCTTTGTAGGAGATGTGGATATTACCCATCCTATCCGTGAAAATGAAGTGACCAATCATGTTTCTGCTATTGCAGCAATTCCTGAAGTACGTGAGAAACTAGTTTCTCTCCAACAAGAGATTGCCCAGCAAGGTGGGATTGTCATGGATGGTCGCGATATTGGGACTGTTGTATTGCCACAAGCAGAATTAAAAATTTTCCTAGTAGCTTCTGTTGATGAGAGAGCAGAGCGTCGTTACAAGGAAAATATTGCCAAGGGAATTGAAACAGACCTTGAAACCCTAAAAGAGGAAATTGCTGCGCGTGACTACAAGGATAGTCATCGTGAGACTTCGCCTCTCAAACAAGCAGAGGATGCTGTCTACCTTGATACAACTGGATTGAACATTCAAGAAGTAGTTGAAAAAATCAAAGCAGAAGCTGAAAAAAGAATGTAGATGTAGAAAAGCCGATAGATTGATATCGGTTTTTTCTAAATTTGTCAAAATGCTGATTTTAGGGTATAATAGTTGCTGTTCGAGAAATTTTGATTTTCAAAGAATAGTGAATGATGATAAGGAGAAACCATGAACAACTTACCAAATTGCCCAAAATGTAACTCAGAGTATGTCTACGAAGACGGTGCCCTACTGGTTTGCCCAGAGTGTGCTTATGAGTGGAATCCTGCTGAAGTTGCAGATGTAGAAGAGGGCCTTGTTGCTATCGATGCCAACGGAAATAAATTGGCTGACGGTGATACAGTAACTCTCATCAAGGATTTGAAAGTAAAGGGTGCGCCAAAAGATTTGAAACAAGGGACGCGCGTGAAAAATATCCGCATCGTAGAAGGCGATCACAATATCGACTGTAAGATTGATGGCTTCGGTGCCATGAAACTCAAATCAGAGTTTGTGAAGAAAATTTAAGCATGTCAAAACACTATAAACTTGTATTTTATAGCCGTATCTTCTTGTTTCTAGCGGCTTTTACGGGAGTTTATCTTGAAATCGCCAAGCATGGTGGATTTGGGATGCTGCTCTATTATACGGTTCTGTCCAACCTTTTAGTCGCGATTTTTACGCTCTATCTCTTAAAGGTTATGAGCCGTTTAGGTGAAAACTGGCAAAGGCCAAGTCTCTTGCGCTTAAAAGGTGGGGTCACTATGAGTATCATGATTACCTGTGTGATTTACCATTTCCTCTTGGCGCCTATTGCGACTAATTTCTATACTCTAGAAAATTTCCTTTGCCACTATATCGTTCCCCTTTGGTTTTTAGCAGATACCCTCTTTTTTGACAAACAGGGTCAATACAAGATTTGGGATCCAATTGTGTGGACGATTTTACCCTTGCTGTATATGATGTTTGCTCTTTTTAATGGCTTGGTTCTAAAACTCAATATTCCAAATGCCAAGGATAATCCTTTCCCTTACTTCTTTTTGAATGTAAACAAGGGTTGGAATGTCGTGTTCAAGTGGTGTCTGATTATCTTTGTTGCCTATATGGTGGCGGGATTTATCTTCTACTTTATTAAGCAAATCAAGAGAAAGTCATCCTGAGACACAAGGGATTCATTTTCGAGTTTGAGAAGGAGTCTGTATACTAATGAGGCTTCTTCTTTTCTTGCTTGTTTGCTAACTATCAAAAAAGTAGAAGATTAAGAGAAAGATAGAAAGAGATTTCATGAAACAATTTTTAGAACGGGCCAGTATTTTGGCTCTCTCCCTCGTTTTGATTACGTCCTTTTCCATCTCGAGTGCCCTGCCAGCTATGTTTGACTATTATCAAGGCTATCCTAAGGAACAAATTGAGCTCTTGGCGAGCTTGCCTTCCTTTGGAATCATGATTATGTTATTATTAAATGGTTTCTTAGAAAAAATATTTCCTGAGCGCTTACAGATTAGTTTGGGATTGCTGATTTTATCACTAAGTGGAACGGCTCCCTTTTGGTACCAAGCCTATCCTTTTGTCTTTGGAACACGGATTCTTTTTGGTTTAGGTGTTGGGATGATCAATGCCAAGGCCATTTCTATTATCAGTGAACGCTATCAAGGAAAAACGCGAATTCAGATGTTAGGGCTACGCGGTTCTGCAGAGGTCGTTGGGGCTTCTCTCATTACCTTGGCCGTCGGTCAGTTGTTGGTCTTCGGTTGGACAGCTACCTTCCTAGCCTATAGTGCTGGATTTTTGGTGCTGACCCTTTATCTGCTCTTTGTCCCTTATGGAAAAGAAAAGAAAGAAGTCCAGAAAAAAGCGAAGGAAGCAAGTCGCTTAACTCGAGAAATGAAAGGCTTGATTTTTACCCTAGCTATTGAAGCGGCAGTTGTAGTTTGTACCAATACGGCTATTACCATCCGTATTCCAAGTTTGATGGTGGAAAGAGGACTTGGAGATGCCCAGTTATCTAGTTTTGTTCTTAGTGTCATGCAGTTAATCGGGATTGTGGCTGGTGTGAGTTTCTCTTTCTTGATTTCTATCTTTAAAGAGAAACTGCTCCTCTGGTCTGGTATTACCTTTGGCTTAGGGCAAATTGTGATTGCCTTGTCTCCATCCTTGTGGGTGGTAGTGGCAGGAAGCATTCTTGCTGGTTTTGCCTACAGTGTAGCCTTGACGACAGTTTTTCAACTTGTCTCTGAAAGAATTCCAGCTAAACTCCTCAATCAAGCCACTTCATTTGCTGTATTAGGCTGTAGTTTCGGAGCCTTTACGACCCCATTTGTTCTAGGTGCAATTGGCTTACTAACTCACAATGGGATGTTGGTCTTTGCTATCTTAGGAGGTTGGTTGATTGTAACCTCTATCTTTGTAATGTACCTACTTCAAAAGAGAGCTTAGGATTGATTCCTAAGTTTTTCTTTTTGAAAATATTGTACCCATACAATTATAAATTTTCTAGCTTGTTACGAGACTAATTTCTTGATAAAATAGAAGTTATGACGAGATATAAAGCAACTATTTCCTATGATGGTTACGGCTTTGCTGGTTTTCAGCGCCAGCCTCATGCGCGTAGTGTTCAGGAGGAAATTGAAAAAACCTTGACCAGGTTAAATAAAGGGCAAGCCATTGCTGTTCACGGTGCTGGTAGGACTGATAGTGGGGTTCATGCCCTGGGACAGGTGCTTCATTTTGACTTGCCCTATCAAATGGACGAGGAGAAACTTCGATTTGCTCTTGACACCCAGTCCCCTGAAGATATCGATGTGATTTCGATTGAGCTTGTGGCGGATGATTTTCATTGCCGTTATGCCAAACATAGCAAGACCTATGAGTTTATCGTGGATAGGGGGCGTCCCAAAAATCCCATGCGCCGTCACTATGCCACTCACTTTCCCTATCCACTCGATGTGGAACGCATGCAGATTGCAATCAAAAAGTTAGAGGGAACCCATGATTTTACCGGTTTTACAGCCTCTGGGACTAGTGTAGAGGATAAGGTTCGCACCATTACAGAAGCTAGTTTAACAGTTGATGAGACAGGTCAGTTTTTGACCTTTACCTTTTCAGGAAATGGTTTCTTGTATAAGCAGATTCGCAATATGGTGGGGACACTGCTCAAAATCGGCAATAACCGCATGCCAGTAGAGCAGATTGACCTCATCTTGGAGAAAAAGGACAGGCAGCTTGCAGGTCCCACTGCAGCACCAAATGGTTTATATTTAAAGGAGATTCGTTATGAAGAATAATCGTATTTTAGCACTTTCTGGAAATGATATTTTTAGTGGTGGTGGTTTGTCAGCTGATTTGGCTACCTATACATTGAACGGCTTGCATGGCTTTGTAGCAGTGACTTGTTTGACAGCCTTGACAGAAAAGGGCTTTGAAGTCTTTCCAACTGACGATACCATTTTTCAACATGAATTAGATAGCTTGCGTGATGTGGAGTTTGGGGGGATTAAGATTGGTCTTTTACCAACTGTCAGCGTAGCTGAGAAGGCTTTGGACTTTATCAAGCAACGCCCAGGAGTGCCTGTGGTTCTGGATCCTGTCTTGGTCTGCAAGGAAACGCACGACGTAGCAGTTAGTGAACTCTGCCAAGAGTTGATTCGCTTTTTCCCTCATGTCAGTGTGATTACGCCTAATCTTCCTGAAGCAGAATTATTGGCAGGTCAGGAAATTAAAAGCTTGGAAGATATGAAAACTGCAGCACAGAAATTGCATGACTTAGGAGCGCCAGCAGTCATTATCAAGGGAGGCAATCGCCTTAGTCAGGACAAGGCTGTAGATGTCTTTTATGACGGACAGACCTTTACAGTGTTGGAAAATCCTGTTATCCAAGGGCAAAATGCTGGTGCAGGTTGTACCTTTGCCTCTAGCATTGCCAGTCATCTAGTCAAAGGTGATGAACTTTTACCAGCAGTAGAAAGCTCTAAGGCTTTCGTTTATCGTGCCATTGCACAAGCAGATCAGTATGGAGTAAGACAATATGAAGCAAACCAAAACAACTAAAATCGCCCTTGTATCCCTATTAACCGCCCTCTCTGTGGTTCTAGGTTATTTCTTAAAAATTCCAACACCGACAGGCATTCTAACTCTTTTAGATGCGGGTGTCTTCTTTACGGCCTTCTACTTTGGTAGTCGTGAAGGGGCTGTAGTAGGAGGACTAGCAGGTTTCTTGATTGACCTCTTATCAGGCTATCCTCAGTGGATGTTCTTTAGCTTGGTCAACCATGGTTTACAGGGATTTTTCGCAGGATTTAAAGGAAAAACTCAGTGGTTAGGCCTTATCTTAGCAACGATTGCCATGGTAGGGGGTTACGCCTTGGGTTCTACTTTGATGAATGGCTGGGCTGCAGCCCTACCAGAAATTTTACCAAATTTCATGCAAAATATGGTAGGGATGATTGTAGGATTTATCCTTAGTCAAAGTATCAAGAAGATTAAGTAAAGAATCTGGATAAAAGTCTTTAACGCAGAAAAACGCATAGTATCAGGTGTTGAACCTTGATAGTATGCGTTTTATTGTGGGAAGATTTTATACTCTTCGAAAATCTCTTCAAACCGCGTCAACGTCGCCTTGCCGTAGATATGGTTACTGACTTCGTCAGTTCTATCCACAACCTCAAAACAGTGTTTTGAGCTGACTTCATCAGTCTTATCTACAACCTCAAAACAGTGTTTTGAGCAACCTGCGGCTAGTTTCCTAGTTTGCTTTTTGATTTTCATTGAGTATTAGATGAATATTAATCAAAATAAAGCAAGTCTTTGCTGGTGCTTGTAAAGAGGTCAAAGCCTTCCTTGGTAACAACACCGCAGTCTTCAATACGGACACCGACTTTACCAGGGATATAGATACCTGGTTCAACAGAGAAGCACATGCCTTCTTCGATGACCATGTCGTTTCCTTCCATGATAGATGGGAATTCGTGGACATCCATACCGATACCATGACCAAGACGGTGGTTGAAGTACTCGCCGTAACCAGCTTTTTCGATGACCTCACGGGCAGCGCGGTCCACTTCATGAGCAGTCACACCTGGTTTGATAAAGTCAAGAGCAGCTTGTTGGGCTTCAAGGGTCAAGTTGTAAATATCTTTCTTGAATTGGTCAGGTTTGCCGACAGCGACTGTACGAGTCATATCTGACGCATAGCCGTTGACTAGAACACCCAGGTCAAAGAGGAGAAGGGCGTCATTTTCAACCTTATTAGCTGCTGGAATACCGTGTGGATTTGCAGCATTATCACCAGTCAAGACCATTGTATCAAAGCTCATTTCATAACCTTCACGCTTCATAGCAAAGTCGATTTGGGCGATGATATCTGTTTCTGTCTTATCAAGAGAAATATTATCAAAACCAACCTTAACAGCCTTGTCCGCATAGAGACCTGCAACCATCATTTTTTGCACTTCATCAGCTGATTTGATGAGGCGCATGCGTTGGATACGAGGAGTGAGGTTTTCAAACTCAGCAGTTTCAAAGACTATTTTCAAGCCATGATATTTGGTCAAGATGAGATTGTCAAACTCAACAGCGACACGTTTGAAGTCAAGCTGTGGAAGAGCATGTTTCATTTTTTGCCATGGATTTTCAGAATCCACATAGCCCACAACTGGGAAGGAAACAGTGCTGCTTGCACGCTCAACCTCAAGGGCTGGGACAAAGAGGAGGGGTTCCTGATCTGCTAGGACAAAAAGGAACATCTGGCGTTCATGGGGATCACTGTAAAAACCAGTGAGGTAATCGATTGTGACGGGGTCAGATACGACAGCGACGTCTAGTTTTTCTGATTCAAGATATGTTACGATTTGTTGTAATTTAGACATATGCTACCTTCTTTCTACCCCTCTATTTTGGCAAAAAAAGAGAGAAAATGCAAGGGAGAAGGGTAAAAGAAAAGACAAAAAGAACTCCGATAAGATAATGGAGTTCTTTGATATGTTTTTCCTTGGTTTAAGAAAAGTCAGCCTTGCTTTTGACGTCGCTGTATTCTTCAGCGATTTCTTGACTGAGGATGTCCTCATAGGCAGGGAGTTGGATGTCCTGACCATATTTCTTCTTGAGGGCAGTAGTGACTAGGCGATAAGCTAGATTGGCATTACGAGAGAGAATAGGTCCGTGGAAGTAGGAACCAAAGACATTCTTATAATGAACCCCTTCGCCGACTTTTTCTTCGTTATTTCCATTTCCATAGACAACCTGTCCTAGTGGTTTTTGGTCATTTGAGAGGAAGGTACGGCCCTGATGATTTTCAAAACCATAGTAGGTTTCATCGAAATCTTCATTGTGAATCTTGATGTCACCGATAAAGCGATTATTGGTTTGATTAAGGGTATAATGTCCCATGACCCCTAGCCCTTCGATACGTTTGCCTGAAGCTTCCACATAATATTGACCCAATAGTTGGAAACCACCACAGATAGCTAGAACCACACCGTCGTTTTGAATGTAGTTGTCAATGCTCTCTTTTTTAGCAGGTAGGTCGTCTGCAATGATACTTTGTTCAAAGTCTTGGCCACCACCGAAAAAGGCGATATCATAGTGATTTTCGTCAAAGGCATCATGGAGAGAAACGATGTCAACCGTCACATGGGCTCCCAGTTTTTCAGCCACATACTTGAGCATGAGGATGTTTCCATTGTCCCCATAGGTATTCATGAGGTTACCGTAGAGGTGGGCAATGTTGAGCTGATAGGGGTAATTGCCAGCTTTTGAGGAAAGTGAAGTATAAACCATTAGTTCATCTCCTTTCTAACAATCTGACGACTAGCCAGCAGTTCGCGGAATTCAAGCATAGCAGTATAGGTAGCCAGAATATAAGCATGCTTGCAGTCTTGGTTCTCAATGGTCTTAAGAACTTGCTCCAGACTACTTATTTCAGTGATTTTATCAGCTGGATAGCCTGTTACTCGGAGGCGACGAGCGATTTCAGAATGGCGAACACCTCCAGCGTTGATTTCAGGGATGTCCATCTCAGTGATTTGTTCAAAATCAGCATCCCAAATCCAGCTAGTATCAATACCGTCTGCATAGTTGGCATTGAGGAGGACAGATAGGCTAAATGGATAAGGAGCTAGTTTAATCATTTCGATAGCTTGAGTTGCACCGACTGGATTTTTAATCAAGACGAGGGTACATTCCTTATTACCAATATGGAAGGTTTCTTGGCGTCCAAAGACAGCACGGCTCTTGTCAAATCCCTGCTTGATGAGTTGTGAATCTGCACCAAGGAAACGGGCGATGGCAACCGCAGCTAGGGCGTTGTAGATATTGTAGAGACCACCGATTTGAATACCGTATTCTTGTCCGTCAATGACAAAGCGAGAGCGATTGTTGGTCAACTCAACTAGTTCTGTCAAGCGATAGTCGAGATCAGGACGTTTACATCCGCAACCTTCACAGATATAGGCACCCAAGTTTGCATAGGTATTGTGCTCATATTTGAGGATGCCTTGGCAGTCAGGACAGAGAATTCCTTCTGTATTATAGTGAGCCAGCTGGGCTGGGCCTTTCTCCAAGTCAAAACCAAAATACTGTACAGGATTTGGAATAGCTGGCTTGTAGAAAAGTGGACTGTCTCCATTAAGGAGAACAGTGGCAGTAGGCACCTTACGAATAGCATCCAAAATCATCTTGTAAGTTGTGTAAATCTCACCATAGCGGTCCATCTGGTCACGGAAGATATTGGTGATGACAAAAAGGCTTGGCTGGATATAGTCACAGATACGAGATAGACTGGCTTCGTCGATCTCTAGGACGGCAATATTTTTCCCATTTTTTGAAGATTTGGCTGTTAAGAAGGTTGTCGCAATTCCTGTAATCATGTTGGCACCGCTTGGGTTGGTTAGAACTTGACCATAAACCTCTTTTAAAATGCCGACAGTGAGGGCAGTTGTCAAGGTTTTTCCGTTGGTTCCAGTGACCACGACAATCTCGTAGTTCTTAGCTAGGTTTTGTAAAATATCTTTATCAAATTGAAGGGCAAGTTTTCCTGGTAGCGTACTTCCACGGCCAAGATGGCTCAAAACGAAGTGGGAAGAACGCCCAGCAAGAAGGCCCAAAGTAGTTTTTAATTTCATGTTT
>CAURMD010000018.1:0-18824 GCA_963525985.1 uncultured Streptococcus sp.
TACAGAACTAAATCCTTCGGATAAATTAATTGTCTAACTTTTTGGGGTCAGTACAGAAAACTCTTGCTACTATGCGTTTTATTATGGAAAGACTTATTGGACTTTCGCTCAAGTCGAGTTTTTACTCAATTTCCTTACTTGATTGGAATCGAAATTCCAATCAATTTTTCTGAGTAGAGTGTCTTGATATTGGCTTCATCAATAGAGTCCTTATCAATTTTACGTTTCAAGAAAAATTCTTGAATGGTTTCGATTTCAGGCTCACGAATAGCACGGTGTTTGTTTGAGATGAGGATTTCATAGTGAAGCGGAGCTTGGGTAAAAATAACATCTGTATTCCCAGCAGAATAGACCTCAACAAGGGTTGCATCTGTACTCTCTAGCTGGCTTTTTACAAGTTGCGAGTGTGAGTTTGTCGTATTGATAAGCTTCATAATATTTCCTCCGATTTTCTAATTCTATTATAGCACTTTTTGAATAAAGTCGCTTGATTTATACTCAATGAAAATCAAAGAGCAAATTAGGAAGCTAGCCGCAGGTTGCTCAAAATACAGTTTTGAGGTTGTAGATAAGACTGACAAAGTCAGTGACCATATCTACGGTAAGGCGACGCTGACGTAGTTTGAAGAGATTTTCGAAGAGTATTAGCCAATCTTATGCTGTTTTTTCCAAGATTCAATAGCCCATTTATGGCTACCACGTTTAAGATTTTCAATAGCCTCATCAATAGGGAACCAGGCAATATGATTAAAGTCTTCTAGTGGCTCTTGTACTTCTTTGAAAGAAGTCGCTTCATAGAGGTAGGCGGGATTATAGTAGTAGGTGTCACGATGACGAGAGTAGAAATATTCGTCAGCTTGTCCGTAATAAGTACCAATTTCAGCTGTGAAACCAAGCTCTTCAATCAATTCACGCTTTAGAGCTTCCTGATGATTTTCACCTGATTCAATTTCGCCACCTGGTAAGAACCAAGCACCATTAGGAGCTTGAACTAAAACTATTTGTTTTTGTTCAGCGTCAGGGATAACTGCATACACTCCATAGCGTGCAACATAGTCTGTATTCGCTTTTTTTTCTCCGAAAGTTGGGTTTGCCATTGCATTTTCCTCACTATCTAGTATCGTTATTATTATCATAATGGACAAAGAGCAAGCTGTCAAGAAATTACAGTTATTTTAGTAAAAAAGGAGCAGAAAAATTTCATTTTCTACTCCTTTTCTATAGGATTTATACTTCTTTTTCAGAAGTCTTTACTTCAGCTTTTTTGGCAGATTTAATTTGAATCTTGCCCTTGCTGGTCATAACTGCCTTGAGGTCTTTTTCGCTTGGATTTTCAAGGTAGTAGTCAGTGATAGCGTCCTCTATATAGTCTTGAATAGTACGACGAAGTGGGCGAGCTCCCATTTTTGGATCATAACCGAGGTCAACCAACTTTTCCTTGACCTTGTCAGTTACATCCAAATGAATGTTATTGCTAGAGAGGCGCTTGTTAACATCTGCTAGCATGAGCTCGATAATCTGAAGGAGGTTATCTTTGCTGAGAGCCTTAAATTCGATAATGCCATCAAAACGGTTCATAAACTCTGGGCTAAAGAAGTTACCGAGTTCACCGAGAACAGAGTTGGTACGTCCTTCTCTAGCAGCCCCAAATCCAACGCTGGCTTCGGCCTTACCTGTACCTGCATTTGAAGTCATGATGATGATGGCATCCTTGAAGCTAACGGTGCGTCCTTGCCCATCTGTCAAACGACCATCGTCTAAGACCTGGAGGAACATGTGCATAACATCTGGATGGGCTTTTTCTACTTCATCGAGAAGTATAAGAGAATATGGATTGCGGCGAACTTTTTCAGTTAATTGCCCAGCCTCATCATAGCCAACATAACCTGGAGGGGCACCGACCAACTTAGCTACGCTGTGTTTTTCCATGTATTCACTCATATCAAAGCGAATCATACTATCAGCAGAACCAAAGAGTTCGATAGCTAGTTGTTTGGAAAGTTCTGTCTTACCGACACCAGTTGGCCCAACGAAGAGGAAGCTTCCGATTGGGCGGTTAGGGGTACCAAGTCCAACCCGATTACGGCGAATAGCCTTGGCAATCTTATCGACTGCATCGTCCTGTCCAATAACATGAGACTTGAGATCTTCGGCTAGATGGATGAGTTGAGATTGTTCTTTCTCTTTCAAATCACCAACAGGGATATTGGTTTTCTGCTCGATAATATGCTCAATGGTTTTTTCACTGATGATAGGAGTATCCTGGTCTGTGACCTTTTTCTTTTGCATTTCCTTATACTTGGCAATCTGGTCGCGGAAGTAGGCGGCCTTCTCAAAATCTTCCTCTCGTGTAGCTTGAGATTTGAGATTTTCAGCCTCAATCAAACGCTGATCAATGACTTTAGGGTCTACAAAATTTAAGGTCAAGTTCATTTTAGAACCAGCTTCATCTAGGAGGTCAATGGCCTTGTCTGGTAAGAAGCGGTCTTGAATGTAACGATTGGAAAGAGTTGCAGCTGCTTCAATCGCAGCATCGGTATATTGAACGTGGTGGTAGTCTTCGTATTTCTTTTGAATCCCTTTGAGGATAGTGATTGTTTCTTCCACGGTTGGTTCATCGACTTTAACAGGCTGCATACGACGCTCTAAGGCAGCATCCTTTTCAATGATACGGTATTCATTGAGGGTAGTAGCACCGACCAGTTGCAGTTCCCCACGAGCAAGGGCTGGCTTGAGGATATTTCCTGCGTCCATATTACCATCACTCGCAGAACCAGCACCAACAATTTCATGGATTTCATCGATAAAGAGAATGATATCCTCACGTTTGCGAATTTCTTCCATGAGTTTTTGCATGCGTTCTTCAAATTGTCCTCGGATACCCGTTCCTTGAACCAAGCTAACCACATCCAAGCGGATGACTTGTTTGCCTTGGAGTTTATGTGGAACATCGCCATCAACGATTTTCTGAGCTAGACCTTCGACAACGGCCGTTTTTCCGACACCAGGTTCACCGATAAGAACAGGATTATTCTTGGTTCTACGATTGAGAATCTCGATGACACGGATAATCTCATCATCGCGTCCAATAACGGGATCTATGTCTCCACGACGGGCAATTTCAGTTACGTTGATACCAAATTCTTCCAGCAGGCCTTTTTCTTGGCTTGGTGGTGGAGTTTGTGAAGGTCCACGATTTTGGGAACCATAACCGCCGTTTCCACCGTAACCTCCACCTGATTGGGTTGGGGGAATAGGAGGAGTATTGTTAGAAGGTCTGAAATTGTTTAGATCATTGAAGAAATCACCAAAAGGATCGAAATCACGATTGTTCAAATCTGTCATTCCTTTAAAGAGACTGTTATTAGGATCAGTCTTGATAATCTTGTAGCAGTTTTGACAGAGGTCAATTTGTTTTTGTTTTCCATTGAGATTGGTGTAAAGATGAATTGTTGAGTCGTTGATTTTACAGTTTTGACAAAGCATACATCTACCTCATTTCTTTC
This sequence comes from uncultured Streptococcus sp., assembly GCA_963525985.1. GTDB lineage: Bacteria > Bacillota > Bacilli > Lactobacillales > Streptococcaceae > Streptococcus. Next base: position 3,507 of record CAURMD010000018.1, read on the forward strand.
TTTAGCTTGACCTGTTTAAAGGTCAAAAATAGTCAAATTTCTATACTCTCATTATAACAGGATTGGGGTGTAAAGCAAGTAAAAAGATTGCAGCTTTGAGAAGTTGTTACAATGAAAATTTTTTTGAATTTGGACTATAAAAAAATCCTATTTGTGAGACAAAAAGGATTTTGGTTAGACATGCAGGGTGTAATCCCAGCTTGTTTTGTATTAGTAAAGGAGTTCGTAAATCTCCATTGCAATCAAGTCAATGCTGTCAAACGTATAAGTTTCGCGAGCTTCGACATCACGAAGGGTAAAGATTGAGCCGTTTTCTTCGTCGTGGCTGTATGCAACTTCTGCAACAACAACTCCTTCGCGTTCAAAATTACGTTTTAAATTTCCGCCGTCTTTTGCCATTGCTTCAAGGCGGTTGATGATTCTAACCAAATGTGATTCCATTTTGATTCTCCTTCATTTCTTATCGTTACTATTTTACCATAAAGGATGCCAACTTGACTAGAAAAAACTAAGATTTCTCGCTAATTCTGCTAGTTTAAAGATTTTTAAATAAATTGGATAAAAGATTTGAATTTTAATTCAATGCATGTTATAATCATACAGTACTCTATTTTAGAAAGCAGTGTGACTATGAATTTTTCTTTTTTACCTAAGTATTTACCTTATTTTAACTATGGGGCTGTTGTGACGGTTCTCATTTCTATCTGTGTTGTCTTTTTGGGAACTATTTTGGGTGTTGTCTTGGCTTTTGGGCAACGTTCAAAGTTTAAACCGCTTGTCTGGCTGGCCAACTTGTACGTTTGGATTTTCCGTGGGACACCGATGATGGTTCAGATTATGATTGCCTTTGCCCTTATGCACATCAATGCTCCGACTATTCAGGTTGGGATTTTGGGTGTTGATCTTTCTCGTCTGATTCCAGGGATTTTGATTATCTCTATGAACAGTGGTGCTTATGTTTCTGAGACTGTTCGTGCCGGAATCAATGCAGTTCCAAAAGGTCAGCTAGAGGCGGCTTATTCGCTAGGGATTCGTCCTAAAAATGCGATGCGCTATGTGATTTTGCCACAAGCAATCAAAAATATTTTGCCAGCATTGGGGAACGAATTTATCACCATTATCAAGGACAGCTCCCTCTTATCAGCTATCGGTGTTATGGAGTTGTGGAACGGGGCTACAACAGTTTCTACAACAACCTATCTACCTTTAACACCACTTTTATTTGCAGCCTTTTATTACTTGATTATGACTTCTATTTTGACAGTAGCCTTGAAAGCTTTTGAAAAACGTATGGGACAAGGAGATAAGAAATAATGACAGAAACCTTGATAAAAATTGAAAATTTACATAAATCATTTGGAAAGAATGAAGTATTGAAGGGCATCAACCTCGAGATTAAAAGAGGAGAAGTTGTCGTTATCATCGGTCCTTCGGGAAGCGGGAAATCTACCTTGCTTCGCTCTATGAATTTGTTGGAAGAAGCAACCAAGGGGAAGGTTATCTTTGAGGGAGTCGATATTACGGACAAGAAGAATGACCTGTTTGCCATGCGTGAGAAGATGGGCATGGTTTTCCAACAATTCAATCTCTTTCCTAATATGACTGTGATGGAAAATATTACCTTGTCTCCTATCAAGACCAAAGGTGAAAGTAAGGAAGTTGCAGAGAAGAGAGCCCAAGAGCTGTTGGAAAAAGTTGGTTTGCCAGATAAGGCAGACGCTTATCCACAGAGTTTGTCAGGTGGGCAGCAACAGCGGATTGCCATAGCACGTGGTTTGGCCATGGAACCAGATGTTTTGCTCTTTGACGAGCCAACTTCAGCCTTGGATCCTGAAATGGTAGGTGAGGTATTGGCTGTTATGCAATACCTTGCCAAGTCAGGGATGACTATGGTTATCGTAACACATGAGATGGGATTTGCTCGCGAGGTGGCAGATCGTGTTATCTTTATGGCAGACGGTGTGGTTGTTGAAGATGGGACACCTGAGCAGATTTTTGAACAAACCCAAGAACAACGGACTAAAGACTTCTTGAGTAAGGTTTTATAATCTATTTTAAAATTTCAAGACAAGATTAGTGAAAAGCTCAACCCGAGCTTTTTCTTATAGTTTGAAACTATAGGATTGCCTAGGAAAGAAGTGTTAGAGGGTGCTGGCAGTTTTTGGTATAATGGAAGATATTTGAAAGAAAAGAGAAGTGATATGACACAGATTATTGATGGGAAAGCTTTAGCGGCCAAATTGCAGGGGCAGTTGGCTGAAAAGACTGCAAAATTAAAGGAGGAAACAGGTCTAGTGCCTGGTTTGGTAGTGATTTTGGTTGGGGACAATCCAGCCAGCCAAGTCTACGTTCGCAACAAGGAGAGGTCAGCTCTTGCGGCTGGTTTCCGTAGCGAAGTAGTGCGAGTTCCAGAGACCATTACGCAAGAGGAATTGTTAGACCTGATTGCTAAATACAATCAGGATCCAGCTTGGCATGGGATTTTGGTTCAGTTACCATTACCAAAACATATCGATGAAGAGGCGGTTTTATTAGCCATTGACCCAGAAAAGGATGTGGATGGTTTCCATCCCCTAAATATGGGACGTCTTTGGTCTGGACATCCAGTCATGATTCCTTCCACACCTGCAGGGATTATGGAAATGTTTCATGAATATGGGATTGACTTGGAAGGTAAAAATGCAGTTGTTATTGGTCGTTCCAATATCGTTGGAAAGCCCATGGCCCAGCTTCTTTTGGCCAAGAATGCAACAGTGACCTTGACTCACTCACGCACCCATAATCTCGCTAAGGTTGCTGCTAAAGCGGATATTCTTGTTGTAGCAATTGGTCGTGCCAAGTTTGTGACTGCTGACTTTGTCAAACCAGGTGCGGTAGTCATTGACGTTGGGATGAATCGTGATGAAAATGGTAAGCTCTGTGGGGATGTTGATTATGAGGCAGTTGCCCCGCTTGCTAGCCATATTACGCCAGTCCCTGGAGGTGTCGGTCCTATGACCATTACTATGCTGATGGAGCAAACTTATCAAGCAGCACTTCGAACATTGGATAGAAAATAAGAGAAACATTCGCTGAAGAGAGTGTATTTTCTATAGCTATATCTAAAATGGCAGAAATGAATATTAAATTTTAGAAATAAGTTTATAAAAGGAGGTATGTGCCTCCTTTTTGTTGTATAATGGAGTGAGGTGATTAGATGATTTTAAAAATTTATAATAGGGAATATAGTTTACAATGGGATGGAATATACTACCTAGCACTAATTGATTATCCAAATATTCAAGAGTGGGAATTAGAAAAAATTGCTAAATTTATAGCTTACGAAAAACTTCATAAACGTCAAACAAGTATTGAGTGTGCTGATTCTTGTTTAAAAAAAGAAATTTTAGATTACATCGGTCAGCATCCCTTTCTGCCACCATTTACCCCTATAGATAAAAGAGTAGCCTCGACTTATGATCTACATAAGAGGTTAGTGACTTCAGACTACTGTAGTCATACTACGACTATAGATGCAGCGATTTCTATCTTTAAAACAGGTCAGCTCTTATCTGCTGTGAAAGCCTTTGGGCGAGATGCTGAGGAGTTGGTTTTGGATAGTAGAAATGCTGCATCGGATCCGATAGATTATTTTGACTATGTCATGTTAGGGTGGTCAAATACAAGTTCTGGTTACCGATTAGCGATGGAGCGTTTATTAGGTCGAGCTCCTTCAGAGAAAGAATTACAAGACAAGTTTATTCCTGGAGTGAGTTTTCATTTTATCTATACAGATTTGATTAAACTTACTGGTTATATTTTTGATGGCTACCATGTTGCAAAAATTAAGGACATGTTGAATTTATTTAGTGAGTTGTATATTTGCATTATTCCAACTCATAATAAGAGCCAATTTGAAAATATTATTCCAAGTCAATTACTGGATAGGGTGTATTATCTTGACCATGATGGAGAAGGTTTGGAGGAGTGGGTTAAAAAAGTATATCGGATTGTTTTAAAACGATCAGGTAAAGGATAGTTGAGGAAAAAAGGATGAAAGTGATTGATCAAACCTTACTAGAAAAAGTCATTATTGAACGTTCTCGTACCAGTCATAAAGGGAACTACGGTCGTCTGCTATTGCTTGGTGGGACTTATCCTTATGGTGGTGCCATCATCATGGCTGCTTTGGCAGCTGTAAAAAGCGGTGCAGGATTGGTGACCGTTGGAACAGACAGGGAAAATATTCCAGCTCTGCACAGCCATTTACCAGAAGCTATGGCCTTTTCTCTGCAAGACCAGCAATTGTTACAAGAGCAATTGGAGAAGGCAGAAGTTGTCCTGGTGGGGCCTGGTTTACGAGACGATGCTTTTGGAGAAGATTTAGTTAAACAGGTCTTTGCTGGCTTAAAACAGAATCAGATTTTGATTGTAGACGGAGGTGCCTTGACCATTCTTGCTAGAACAAGTTTGTCATTTCCCTCAAGCCAGCTTATCCTAACTCCTCACCAAAAAGAATGGGAAAAGCTGTCTGGTATTGCTATTGAAAAGCAAAAGGAAGCTGCAACGGCTAGTTCCTTGAGTTCCTTCCCTCAAGGAACAATTTTGGTGGAGAAAGGTCCAGCTACTCGTATTTGGCAAGCTGGTCAATCTGATTATTACCAGTTACAGGTTGGCGGTCCCTATCAGGCGACTGGGGGAATGGGAGATACACTGGCTGGAATGATTGCAGGATTTGCAGGCCAATTTCGACAGGCCAGTCTCTACGAACGTGTGGCAGTAGCAACCCATCTTCATTCAGCTATTGCCCAAGAACTAGCTCAAGAACAGTATGTGGTCTTGCCAACGGAGATTAGTAATTGTCTTCCTAAAGTAATGAAAATTATTTGTCAAAAAGAGAGGGTAAGCAAAGATAAACTTGTTTAAAATAGATAGATAAACCTACTTCCTTCTCTTAATTTATGATTCTTGAAATGCGCCTGCTTTAATGCTAAACTAGACGTATCAAAGTTAAGGTCTTGTTTTTGGAACTGGAAAGAGATGAACAAAGCAAATACATAAAAGATAAACTCATTTTTATTCGTTTGATAAAAAGAAAATGCATATTTTCAAAGAAAGATTGATGGAAAATGTAAATTTGATCTTTTTACTTGAATAAAAAGCGGTTTCATAGTAGAATAAGAACTGAGAATGATGGAGGTAAATCGGTGGAAAATCTGAAGAAAATGGCAGGTATCAAGGCTGCTGAGTTCGTGAGCGATGGAATGGTCGTTGGACTTGGAACAGGCTCGACTGCCTATTATTTTGTCGAAGAAATCGGTCGTCGTATCAAGGAAGAAGGATTGCAGATTACAGCTGTAACAACTTCTAGTGTGACCACTAAACAGGCAGAAGACCTTAATATCCCGCTCAAGTCTATTGACCAAGTAGACTTTGTCGATGTGACGGTTGATGGCGCGGATGAAGTGGATAGTCAGTTTAACGGAATCAAAGGCGGTGGTGGTGCCCTTCTCATGGAAAAGGTGGTCGCAACACCATCAAAAGAATACATTTGGGTGGTGGATGAAAGCAAGCTGGTCGAAAAACTAGGTGCTTTTAAATTGCCAGTAGAAGTTGTTCAGTATGGTGCAGAGCAGGTCTTTCGTCATTTTGAACGAGCTGGCTACAAACCAAGCTTCCGTGAAAAAGACGGTCAACGTTTTGTGACGGATATGCAGAATTTTATCATTGACCTCGCCTTGGATGTCATTGAAAATCCAATTGCTTTTGGACAAGAATTGGATCATGTCGTTGGTGTCGTAGAACATGGCTTATTCAACCAAATGGTGGATAGGGTCATCGTTGCTGGACGAGATGGAGTTCGGATTTTAACTTCAAAAAAAGGAAAATAGAAGGGGGCATAAGATGTCTAAATTTAATCGTATTCATTTGGTGGTACTGGATTCTGTAGGAATCGGTGCAGCACCAGATGCTAATAACTTTGTCAATGCAGGGGTTCCAGATGGTGCCTCTGACACACTGGGACACATTTCAAAAACAGTTGGTTTGAATGTCCCAAATATGGCTAAAATTGGTCTTGGAAATATTCCTCGTGAAACTCCTCTTAAGACTGTACCAGCTGAAAGCAATCCAACTGGATATGCAACAAAATTGGAAGAAGTATCTCTTGGTAAGGATACCATGACTGGACACTGGGAAATCATGGGACTCAACATTACCGAGCCTTTCGATACTTTCTGGAACGGATTCCCAGAAGAAATCTTGACAAAAATCGAAGAATTTTCAGGACGTAAGGTCATTCGTGAAGCTAACAAACCTTACTCAGGAACAGCCGTTATCGATGATTTTGGACCACGTCAGATGGAAACTGGAGAGTTGATTATCTATACTTCAGCTGACCCTGTTTTGCAAATTGCTGCTCACGAAGACATCATTCCTCTGGATGAATTGTACCGTATCTGTGAATACGCTCGTTCGATTACCCTTGAGCGTCCTGCTCTCTTAGGTCGCATCATTGCCCGTCCATATGTTGGTGAACCAGGTAACTTCACTCGTACAGCAAACCGTCGTGACTTGGCTGTATCTCCATTTGCCCCAACTGTTTTGGATAAATTGAATGAAGCTGGTATCGATACTTACGCTGTTGGTAAAATCAACGATATCTTTAACGGTGCTGGTATCAACCATGACATGGGCCACAACAAGTCAAACAGCCATGGAATTGATACACTATTGAAGACCATGGGCCTTGCTGAGTTTGAAAAAGGATTCTCATTCACAAACTTGGTGGACTTTGATGCTCTTTACGGCCACCGTCGTAATGCTCACGGTTACCGTGATTGTTTGCATGAGTTTGATGAACGCTTACCTGAAATTATCGCAGCCATGAGAGAGAATGACCTTCTCTTGATTACTGCAGATCACGGGAACGACCCAACTTACGCAGGAACAGACCACACTCGTGAATATATTCCACTTTTGGCCTACAGCCCTGCCTTTAAAGGAAATGGTGTCATTCCAGTTGGACATTTTGCAGATATCTCAGCAACAGTTGCGGATAACTTTGGTGTGGAAACTGCCATGATTGGGGAAAGTTTCTTAGATAAATTGGTATAAGATGACGCACTATGCTTTACTTGTTCGGGGCATTAATGTTGGTGGGAAAAATAAGGTCGTCATGGCGGAGCTTCGTCAAGAATTGACAGACTTAGAACTGGAAAAGGTTGAAAGCTACATCAACAGTGGCAACATTTTCTTTACTTCGACAGAACCAAAAGCTCGATTGGTTGAAAAATTAGAGACTTTCTTTGGAACTCGTTATCCATTTATTCAGAGCTTTTCTTTACTGAGTCAAGAAGACTATGAAGCAGAAGTGGAGAATCTGCCAGCTTGGTGGAATGAAGACTTGGCACGAAAAGACGTTCTCTTTTACACGGAGCTTTTGGATGTGGAGCAAGTCAAAGCAACAGTTGAAAGTTTAGAGTTGAAAGATGAGGTGCTTCATTTTGGAAAACTTGGGATTTTCTGGGGGAAATTTTCTGAAGAATCCTACTATGCAACTGCCTATCACAAGTACTTGCTCAAGATGCCTTTCTATCGCCACATTACTATTCGTAATGCTAAAACCTTTGCCAAAATTGGTCAAATGCTAAAAAATAATAAAGGAAATACACAATGACATTTTTAGACAAAATCAATGAAACAGCTGCTTTCCTGAAAGACAAGGGAATCCAAGCCCCTGAGTTTGGTCTAATCCTTGGATCAGGTCTTGGAGAATTGGCAGAAGAAATCGAAAATCCAGTTGTAGTAGACTATGCTGATATTCCAAACTGGGGCCGTTCAACAGTAGTTGGTCACGCTGGTAAATTAGTATATGGGGAACTTGCAGGTCGCAAGGTTTTGGCTCTTCAAGGTCGTTTCCATTTCTACGAAGGGAACCCTCTGGAAGTGGTGACTTTCCCAGTTCGTGTCATGAAAGTTCTTGGATGTGAAGGTGTTATTGTAACCAATGCTGCTGGTGGTATTGGATATGGCCCTGGTACTTTGATGGCTATCTCAGACCATATCAATATGACGGGGCAAAACCCATTGATGGGTGAAAACTTGGATGATTTTGGTCCACGTTTCCCAGATATGTCTAAGGCCTACACACCAAAATACCGTGCTACTGCCCATGAAGTTGCTAAAAAACTTAATATCAAGCTTGATGAAGGTGTCTATATCGGTGTAACTGGTCCAACTTATGAAACACCAGCAGAAATTCGTGCCTATAAGACACTGGGAGCAGATGCAGTTGGTATGTCGACTGTTCCTGAAGTTATTGTGGCAGCCCACTCAGGTTTGAAAGTTCTGGGAATCTCATGTATCACTAACTTTGCGGCCGGTTTCCAAGAAGAACTCAACCACGAAGAAGTTGTGGAAGTGACTGAACGTGTCAAAGGTGACTTCAAGGGCTTGCTTAAAGCGATTCTTGCAGAATTGTAAGAAAAAAGATTTAAAAGGGGGAATGCCTCTTTCCTTTCATGGTTGACTATTCGGAACAAAGAAGAAACATAGGTAGACTATGGGTTTCTTCCTACTCTTGTAGCTGAAAGAGTCTGATAGTTAGCATTGTGAAAGACAAGATTCTAGGATACTAGCATTAGCTTCCTAGCCAAGCAGACTAGTATGATAAGAAGAGATAAGAATGAATTTACTTTCTGAATTTCTCAGTCTTATCATATATAGCACAATGAGATTTTGCTTGAGTCTGCTTACAAATAAACGAAAAGAAAGATAAGAAATAATGAAAATTGGTCAACGAATTATGCGCTTTGGCATAAAAAAATTAAGTATCGGAGTTGTATCTGTTGCAGTCGGCTTTGCATTTCTAGCTCCAGCTGGAATTTCAGCCAATGAACTAAAACAAGATGTAACATCTGAAGTGGCAACAAGAGTGCTAGATTCTAAGGAGGAATTGAGAGAGCCGGAAAATGTTGCTCCAAAACTAGAAACTCCTCTTAGAGAGGAGCCAAGACTAGCTCCTCAAACGCTTCCAGAAGCAAGTGAAGTTCTTGAAAACAAAAGGGAAGAGTCAAAAGTAGAGATAACAGAGCCAGCTCAAGACTCACCTATTCATGCTCCTGTAGAAGAAACTAAAGAAGAAGTTGTGACAGAAAAACCAACAAATACTCGTTCTTTAACAGCAGAAGATTTGGTGAAGATTTCCAAAGGGGAATTGCATTTAGAAAATGATTTGATTGATGAATCTCTCTATGGTGAAAAAGTTCTTGATTTGGAAGGGGATGATGACCAAGATGGCATCAAAAACAAAGATGAACTTTATGTGTACAACAAAGATGGTAAGGATTATCTAGGATATAACAGTCATCCCTTGCTAGCAGACAGTGATGGGGATGGTTTGGCAGATGGAGAAGATGACAATAAGAAAGAATGGTATGTCACAGACCGTGATTCTCTTCTCTTTATGGAGTTAGCTTATCGAGACGATGATTATATTGAGAAAATTTTAGATCATAAGAATCCTTTCCCTAGTCTCTATCTTGACCGTCAAGAATACAAACTTATGCACAATGAATTGGCTCCTTTCTGGAAAATGAAAAAAGCCTACCATACAGATAGTGGCTTGGATGCTTTCTTATTTGAGACCAAGAGCGACCTTCCTTATCTCAAAGATGGAACGGTGCACATGTTGGCTATTCGTGGAACGCGAGTTAATGACGCCAAGGACTTAAGTGCAGATTTGGTTTTATTTGGTGGAAATAAACCAGCTCAAGCGGACGATATCCGTAAGGTTGTTGGGGAATTAGCCAAGGATACAAGTATTACCAAGTTGTATATGACAGGTCATTCTCTTGGAGGTTACCTAGCTCAGATTGCAGCGGTTGAAGCTTACCAAAAATATCCTGATTTTTATAACCATGTATTACGGAAAGTGACGACTTTCAGTGCTCCTAAAGTGATTACTTCCAGAACTATTTGGAATGCTAAGAATGGTTTCTGGGATGTTGGTTTGGAAAGCCGTAAATTAGCTGTTAGTGGAAAAATTAAGCATTATGTGGTTGATAATGATAATGTTGTGACTCCCTTGATTCATAATGATCGTGATATTGTTACATTTACAGGTAATTCACGCTTTAAACATCGTTCTCGTGGCTATTTTGAAAGTCGAATGAATGATATTCCTAACTTTAATATTGGTAAACGAGCTACCTTGGATAAACATGGTTATCGTGATCCGAAATTGGATAAAGTGCGATTCTTTAAGAAACAGGCTCTGCCTCAATCTGCTAGTCAACCAAGCGCTGAACCAATGGAAAATATTGCCTTAGGGAAACAGGTTACTCAAAGTTCGACAGCTTTCGGAGGAGATGCTAGAAGAGCTGTGGATGGCAAAGTTGATGGTAACTATGGTCACAATTCTGTCACTCATACCAACTTCCAATCCAAGCCTTGGTGGCAAGTAGATTTGGCTAAAGAAGAAACCATTCGCCAAATCAATATTTACAATCGAACAGACACTGCCCAGGATAGATTGGCAAACTTTGATGTCATTCTTTTAGATAGTTTTGGTAAAGAAATTGAGAGAAAACGAATAACATCTCTTAAAGATGTGTCAGCACAAATTGCAATTAACCATAAAAAAGCGCGCTATGTTCGAATTGAGCTAGAAGGCTATAATGCCCTCAGTCTTGCAGAAGTCCAAGTATATCGTGCTGAGAATATCGCTTGGAAAAAACAAGCTAAGCAAAGTTCTACTGATTTTGGTGGAGATGCTAGTCGTGCCTTGGATGGCAATACCAATAGTAGTTATAGTCAACAATCAATTACCCATACAAAATTTGAAAACCAGCCTTGGTGGGAAGTTGATTTAGGTCGTACAGAACAGGTAGGACTGGTTCGCCTTCATAACCGTGGGGATGGAGAACTTTCTAAACGTCTGTCAGACTTTGATGTGATTTTATATGATGAAAAAGGGAAAGAAGTTGCTAGACAGTATGTTTCTAAACTTGACGGAATGAGCTTGGATGTTCAATTAAATGGGAAATTGGGACGCCGTGTTCGTGTGCAACTACGTAAGAACAATCAAGCCCTCAGTCTTGCAGAAGTAGAAGTTTTCCGCTTTATCGTTACGAATGGTGAGACAGCGACACAAGTTTCTAAGCCAGTTCAACCAATCAGTCAGACTCCTGCAAAAGACAAAACATTGACAATTCAACATAGTGGAGCTTACATTGCTCGCTACTCTATAACTTGGGAAGAAGTTACAGTAGATAAAGATGGAAACCAAGTTGTTCGTAGTCGTTCTTGGGAAGGAAACGGTCGCAACCAGACTGCAGGTTTTGTCCTCAACCTCCCAATCAAAGAAAATATGAGAAATCTGCGAATTAAGATTGAGAAAAAGACAGGTCTACTATGGAATAGATGGCAAACAATCTATGAAAACAGACCAATTTTAGCTCAACCCCACCGTAAAATTACCCATTGGGGAACAACATTAAATTCTAAGATTTCTGATGACGATGTCTTGTAAAAAATCCTACTATTTAATAATGAGATGATTTAGTTTATAAGAGAAGAACTACCTGAGCTTGAATAGAACTCAGGTAGCTCTCTGTGAAAGAACAAAAATAATACTCAATGAAAATCAAAGAGCAAACTAGGAAACTAGCCGCAGGCTGCTCAAAGCACTGCTTTGAGGTTGTAGATATAACTGACGAAGTCAGCTCAAAACACTGTTTTGAGGTTGTGGATAGAACTGACGAAGTCAGTAACCATACCTACGGCAAGGCGACGTTGACGTGGTTTGAAGAGATTTTCGAAGAGTATAAACAGAAAGGTAGAGCGCGTGTTCTAATTTGAACACGAGTAGCAATTCGTACCTATAAGATGCTTGGAACAGATGTGGTCGGAATGTCAACTGCTCCTGAAGTTATTGTTGTAGCCTACTCAGGTTTGAAACTTCTAGGAATTTTATGTATTACTAACTATACTACTGGTTTCAAAGAAGAGATTAACCACGAAGAGGTTATAGAAGTGACTGAGTGTGTTAAAGGTGATTTTAAAGGCTTACTGAAAGCCGTTTTTGCTGAATTATTACTATGTTAAAAGAATTGAGGAGTATTTTTCAGAAAATCCCTTATAATCTTAAATTATTCCTAGCAGTCATTTTGCAAGGAATAGTTTCAGGTTTATCTGGTATTTTTCTACATTATCTTTTAAAGATGATAGAGGGGATAGTTTTTGGTCAATCAGAGCATCAAACTGTATTCTTGACAGATGGAGCTTCCTCATCGCGGATAGGATTAGGTTTAATAATCGTGGGTGTCAGCTCATCCTTGGTTTGGTATTTCTTGCAAAAAAAATCACAGATTTTTTCCATTAAAGCACAGATGAAGGATGAGACTTCACAATACAAACTTCATTTTTTAAAACAGCTATTTCATTCAATTTGGCAGATTATTGCAGTTGGAGGGGGAGCACCTATTGGTAAAGAAGCTGCGCCACGAGAGATTGGAACTCTATTTGCAGGACCAATTGGAAAAATATGTTCTCTCTCTAAGAAGGATCAAATCTTTCTCCTTGCTTGTGGTGCTGGTGCTGGTTTAGCAGCTGTCTACCAGGTTCCATTAACAAGTGTCTTCTTTGTTTTTGAAACCTTAGGAATTGCTCTATCTATTAAACGAGTTGTCTTAGTCGGTTTGACTACCTATGTGTCAACCTATACAGCAGGCTTGGTTATTTCAGATCAGGCTCTCTACCAGATTCCAGCTATCGCATGGTCATTAAAGGAAATGTGGATTATTCCCTTATTACTTCTTTTCTTAACCCCACTAGCTTGGTTTTTTGGTCGCTTAAGTAAAGAAGTGTCTTCAAACAGGATAAAAGATAAACGAGTACTTCTCACATTGCCTACAGCTTTTCTTTTTCTTGCTGGGTTGGCAAGTTATTTTCCACATCTACTTGGAAATGGACGTATGATGGCTCAGGAAGTATTGAATGGTAGCGATGGCAAAACAGTATTCCTCTTGTTTATCCTAAAAGCACTGGTCGTTCTTATTACTCTGTGGGCAGGGGCCTATGGTGGTACACTTACGCCATCTTTTGCCTTGGGGATGGCTGGAGCTGCTCTCTTTGGAATGATTCTAGGTGGGGATAGCCAGCCAAGCATTTTGCTTATGGGATCTGTTTGCTTTTTGTCTGTGACCTTGAGGGCTCGCTGGTCTGCAACTGGATTAGTAATAGGTTTCACTGGGCTAGGTTTGGATTCTCTTCCGTATCTCTTAGTAACAGCTGTTTTAGCTTATGAATTTGCAAAAATATTAGACCGTTTTTCTTGGGCTAGCATACTGTGTCAGAAGTCAAAGAATAAAGTAATTAGGTAGGAAATGCTCATTTCTTCTAGTTAAGGATTTAACTTAAAAGATTAAAAACTATTGTCAGTTTATCAATAACTATTTTAAATAAAAATGTAGTAGGCTTATCGGAGTCATGATTGAATCCGATAAGCCTAGCTATGAAATATAAAAAAGAAAGGTAGAGCGAGATGTTCTGATTTGAACACGAGCGGAAAACTTTTCTAAAAACTTAGAGAGGGTAGTTTGGTTTTGAATTGAACCCGTGCTATTCTCCTATTTGTCATCAAAATTAAGAAAGAAAGGAATTGAACCCACCCTAAAAGCAGTGGGAAAAAGATAGTTGGTCTAGCGAGCATCGCTCACTGCACCCAACTCCTATTTTCCCTTTGCTTTTTGACGGGTTTGGTATCTTTCTGATTATAAATTTTAGAATAAAGAAAGGATGGGTTAACTGTATTCATTGAACTGAATACGGGCGGAGAACTGTGTAAAAAAGATAAACTGTCTAGCATCTGCGATGCGTCGTCAGTTTCCTATTTTTACTTTGTTCTCTGTCGCTATCCTAAATATACAAAAAAAGAAAGGTAGAGCGTGTGTTCTGATTTGAACACGAGCGGAAAACTTGGAAAATAGATAATCTGACTGAGAAATCAGGATTTCTCGTCAGATTCCTAATTTTCAGTCGTTTTCTTGTCGCTCTTTGTATCATAAATTATGTCTATCCATATTGCTGCTCAGCAGGGTGAAATTGCTGATAAAATTCTTCTTCCTGGGGATCCTCTTCGTGCTAAGTTTATTGCGGAGAATTTCCTTGAAGATGCTGTTTGTTTTAACGAAGTGCGTAACATGTTTGGTTATACTGGTACTTACAAGGGTCACCGTGTATCTGTCATGGGAACTGGGATGGGGATGCCATCTATTTCGATTTATGCGCGTGAGTTGATTGTTGACTACGGTGTGAAGAAATTGATCCGTGTGGGAACTGCAGGATCTTTGAATGAAGATGTTCACGTTCGTGAATTGGTTTTGGCGCAGGCAGCTGCAACCAACTCTAACATCATCCGCAATGACTGGCCACAGTACGATTTTCCACAAATCGCTAGCTTTGATTTGCTGGACAAGGCCTACCATATCGCCAAAGAACTCGGTATGACCACCCACGTTGGGAACGTTTTGTCTTCTGATGTCTTTTATTCAAACTACTTTGAAAAGAACATCGAGCTTGGTAAATGGGGAGTCAAGGCTGTGGAAATGGAAGCAGCAGCCCTTTACTATCTGGCAGCCCAACACCATGTTGACGCGCTTGCTATCATGACCATTTCTGATAGCTTGGTCAATCCAGACGAAGACACAACTGCAGAAGAACGCCAAAATACCTTCACCGATATGATGAAGGTTGGATTAGAAACCTTGATTGCAGAATAATTATAGCCAAAAAAGGAAGCCCTTCTTTATGAATTGGAGGACTTCCTTTTCTTATCCAGAAATTGATCTAGCTCTCTTTGATTTCGAAGAATAGTGACTTTATGTGAGTATTCTTGGCAAAGTTTTTGGTAATTTTTTCTTTGGGCTTTAGTCCGTCCATCCCTGAGAATCCATCTGATAAACTCCCAATTAAATTGTTCTTGACAACCAGCTGCCATACTTTCTCTGACTTTTCCCCGGTATTTAAGATAACGTTTAAAGGCTCGTAGCAGACAATTCCAGCGAGAAAAATTGAGAAAGATAATTTGGTCAGCTTCTTGTATTCTTTCCTCGTAATAGCACCAAGAATAATTCCCATCGATGACCCAGGCTTCATGCTTGGTGAGAAATTTTTTCATCTCATCAAACATCCATTCACGGTCACTGTCTTGCCAACCGGGTTGAAATTGGAGTGTATCCATGTGAAGTTTTGGGATGGAGTAGTAGTGAGACAACTTTTCAGCTAGAGTTGACTTACCAGCACCAGAATATCCGATAATTGCGATTTTCATTTCCT
>CAURMD010000019.1:0-18658 GCA_963525985.1 uncultured Streptococcus sp.
TTACAGGCCTTTCTGTTTACAACAGCCATTCAACGTTTTTCAGAGCGTTTGAGAAGAGCCATTGCAGAGAAAATCAATAGCCTGCCATTGGGATATTTTGATGGACACTCTCAGGGGGATACTTTGTCTCGTGTAACCAATGATGTTGACACTGCAGCCCAGTCCCTGAATCAAAGTCTGGGAACAGTTCTTTCATCTAGTTTACTGGTCTTAGCAGTCTTGGTAACCATGTTTGGGATGAACTGGATTTTAGCCTTGGTGACGGTTGTGTCAACTCTTATCGGTTTTGTTTTCGTGTCCGTCTTTATGGGCAAATCACAGGGTTTCTTTAAGAGTCAGCAACAAGATTTGGCAGCTGTCAATGGCTATGTGGAGGAAATGTACTCTGGCCATAATGTGGTGACCAGTTACAATGCCATCGAGAGTACGAAAGAAGAGTTTGCGAAATTAAACAATCGTCTGTATGATAGTATCTGGAAATCTCAATTTATTTCAGGGATTATGATGCCGATTATGATGTTTATTGGGAACTTTAGCTATGCCTTGGTGATTATCGTTGGTGCAGCCTTGGCCTTAAATGGACACATCAGTATCGGGATTATCGTTGCCTTTATGGCCTACGTTCGTATCTTTTCTCAGCCTCTTTCACAAATTGCCCAAGGGATTACTAGTCTTCAGCAGGCTAGTGCAGCCATGGGACGTGTCTTCGAATTCCTAGCTGAAGAGGAAATGGAAGACGAATCCCATAAAGAAAGACAATTGAGCGATATGAAAGGTCAAGTAGTCTTTGATCGAGTCTCCTTTGGTTATACTCCTGATCGGACTATCATCCACGATTTTTATGCGACGGCTCATGCAGGTCAAAAGGTTGCCATTGTCGGACCGACTGGGGCTGGGAAGACAACCATTGTCAATCTTTTGATGAAGTTTTATGAGATTGATAAGGGAAGTATCCGTATCGATGGTGTGGATACCAAGGAGATGAAGCGTTCGGAAGTACACGATGCCTTTTCAATGGTCTTGCAGGACACCTGGCTCTTTGAAGGTACTATCCGAGACAATCTTATCTATAACCAAGAGGGTATTAGTGATGAGCGCGTGATTGAAGCCAGCAAGGCTGTAGGGATTCACCACTTTATTATGACCCTACCAGATGGTTACGATACAGTCTTGGACGACACAGTGACCTTGTCTGTCGGACAAAAACAACTCTTGACCATTGCTCGTGCTTTGCTGAAAGATGCACCACTCTTGATTTTAGATGAGGCGACCTCTTCTGTTGATACTCGGACGGAGGAATTGATTCAGAAAGCTATGGATCGTTTGATGGAGGGGAGAACTTCCTTTGTCATCGCCCACCGCTTGTCTACTATCCGAAATGCTGATCTGATTCTGGTTATGAAGGATGGCAATATCATCGAGCAAGGAAATCATGATGAGCTAATGGCGCAAGCTGGTTTTTACGCTGATCTCTACAACAGTCAATTTACAGAAGACGAAGTGGAAGAGTAAATCGAAAGAAGGCTTGACGGCCTTCTTTTTCTGCACTATACTAGAAGACAAGTGCTTCCCTATAAGCAATACTCTTCGAAAATCTCTTCAAACCGCGTCAGCTTCGCCTTGTCGTAGGTATATGAGTCTTATTTACAACCTCAAAGCAGTGCTTTGAGCAGTCTGTGGCTAGCTTCCTAGTTTGCTCTCTGATTTTCATTGAGTATAAAATTTGAGTAAGTAATGAGAAAATATATGAAAAATTATCAAGAATGGTATGACCATATTGCTGGTAAGATTGAAAATAAGTCTTTCCTTCGGAGCTTGTTAAGAGCTTTCAATCGCTTCATGACAGTAGTTATGCCTATAGTTTATTTAATCTTGTTAACTACTACCTATCTCCAAGAAGGACTTGGGAAACAGGTCGGAATCTATTTGTTTGTTCCTGCGTCAGGTTTTGTAATTTTGTCTCTTTTCCGTAAGAAAATCAATGCCCCTAGGCCTTATGAGGAATGGGATATTAAACCCTTGCTTGACAGAGATAGTCCTGGTCAGTCTATGCCCAGTCGTCATGTCTTTTCAGCAACCATTATCTCCATGGCTTGCTTACATGCTAGTTTATCTGTAGGGGTTATCTTGTTGGTCTTGTCAGCCCTCCTAGGTTTAGTGAGAGTCTTGGGTGGAGTGCATTTTCCCAAGGATGTAGTGGTTGGCTATATTTGTGGTCTTGTGTGGGGTGCGCTTTTCTTTCTATTTTGACCTGTAAGTTAAGGTAGCCTTACAACCACTTACGGGTCTAAAGTAACCACTTGCTTTTTTGCTCTTGTTTTCTTATTTTAGCTTTGATATAGTAGAGTCAGAAAGGAGATGGAATGAAGTTACGAATCGAAATTGACAGCAATTTAGAGGAAACTGAAATTGTCATCAAGGCAGCGGCTTTGACAGATGAGATTGCGGATTTACAGCGGCTCTTGCAAGAGTCCAAGTCTCCTCGGTTGATTTTTTACAAGGGGACAGGTGAATATTATCTGGACTTGTCGGAAATTCTCTTCTTTGAGACGGAAGGTAGCAAGATTTATGCCCATACCCAGAAAGAAGCCTACGAGGTTCGGCTCAAACTCTATGAGTTAGAGTCTATCCTTCCTCGCTATTTTAGTCGGGTATCCAAGTCGACTATTGCAAATATCCGTCAGGTTTACTCGGTGGACAAATCCTTTTCAGGAACGGGCACCATTTCCTTTTATCAGACCCACAAGGAGGTTCACGTGTCGCGGCACTATCAATCCCTCCTAAAAGAAAATCTAAGAAATATGAGGTAAGAAGATGAAAAAGAAAGTATTTGGTATTGTGTTGCTAGTATTGGCAGCTTTAGTATTATTACAGGGGAATTTTGGGATCCCTTCTCTTGGAGGGCACATTTGGCCCTTGCTTGGTATTGCATTTTTTGCCTATCAATCAGTTGAAGCTTTGCTTCGTCGTCACCTGACATCAGCAGTTTTTACCGCTCTAGTAGCCTTAATGATTGCAAATCATTTTTATAACATTTTGCCTATCCCAAATCAGTCTTTATTTTGGGCTAGTATCTTAGCAGTGCTAGGTGTTGGCTATCTCACTCACTCAAGTAAGTTTTGGTATGGGAAAAAATGGTGGTATGATGATAAAAAGACCATTCTAACAGATAAGGAAGTTGCTTTTGGAAGTGGGACTTTCTATAAACAAGATCAAGATCTTGTAGACGACCAAGTAGAAGTTGCTTTTGGAAATGCAAAAATCTACTATGACAATGCAGAGATGTTAGGTGATTTTGCAACTTTAAATATCGAAGTTGCTTTCGGAAATGCAACCGTCTATGTTCCACAACACTGGCGTGTCGATTTGAAAGTAGAAACATCCTTTGGTGCAGCCAAGGCGGACGCTCCTGTAGCGCCAACAAGCAAGACATTGATTATCCGTGGAGATGTGGCCTTTGGGAAGTTGGGTATTGTCTACGTCAAATAAAAAAATCTTCCAATTCCCTTGCAAAAAAGAAGAAAGTGTGATAACATAGTACGGTATGTGGTGCTAGCACATCCGCTATATTAGATCTAATAGGAGGAAAACACAAATGGCTAAAGTATGTTACTTTACAGGTCGTAAGACTGTATCAGGAAACAACCGTTCACACGCGATGAACCAAACAAAACGTGCCGTAAAACCAAACCTTCAAAAAGTTACTGTTCTTATCGATGGTAAACCTAAAAAAGTTTGGGCTTCAGCTCGTGCTTTGAAATCAGGTAAAGTTGAACGCGTTTAATAATAAAAGTAAGGAGACCTTAGGGTCTTTTTTCTTTTACTGTAGATATAAAATCATTTGAAAAATAGAGTAAATATCCGCTGATACAGTATTCTGCTTTTACACTTGGGCTGAAATATGATAAAATAGAGTATCAACTAGTTGAGGTAAAAAGGATGACTGTAAAAATTAATACAAAAGATGGTCAAATCGAACTAACAGATGAAGTGATTGCAACCGTCGTAGGTGGAGCAGCAACTGAGATTTTTGGTGTGGTCGGTATGGCTAGTAAAAATGCCCTCAAAGATAATTTCCAAGCCCTTCTAGGTAAGGAAAATTATTCTAAAGGTGTCGTCGTAAAGGCGGCCGAAGATGGCAGTATTGCAGTTGATGTATATACCGTGTTGAGCTACGGAACAAAGATTAGCGAAGTGTCGAAAAACATTCAAGAGCGTGTTCGTTTTAGCTTGGAAAACCAGCTTGGAATTACTGCTCAGACTGTAAATGTCTACATTCAAAATATCAAAGTTGTAGGAGAATAACCGTGTCAAAAATTACTACTAGCTTATTTCAAGAAATGGTGCAGGCTGCATCAACTCGCTTGAATAAGCAAGCTGAATATGTCAATTCATTAAACGTCTTCCCAGTTCCAGATGGAGATACTGGAACAAACATGGGAATGACCATTGAAAATGGAGCTAAGGAAGTTGCAGACAAGCCAGCTTCTACAGTTGGCGAGGTAGCGAGCATTCTTGCCAAAGGTCTTTTGATGGGTGCGCGTGGGAACTCAGGAGTTATTACGTCTCAGCTTTTCCGTGGATTTTCACAAGCCATCAAGGATAAAGACGAGTTAACAGGTCAAGACTTGGCCCTTGCTTTCCAATCAGGTGTGGAAGTTGCTTATAAGGCCGTTATGAAACCAGTTGAAGGAACGATTTTGACAGTTTCTCGTGGTGCTGCTATCGGTGCTAAGAAAAAGGCTGAGCAAACAGATGATGCTGTTGAAGTCATGCGCGCAGCCTTGGAAGGTGCTAAAACAGCTCTAGCTAAAACGCCAGACATGCTTCCAGTATTGAAAGAAGTTGGCGTTGTGGACTCAGGTGGTCAAGGACTGGTCTTCATCTACGAAGGTTTCCTTTCAGCCCTTACTGGCGAATATATTGCATCTGAGGACTTTGTAGCCACTCCTGCTAATATGAGTGAAATGATCAATGCGGAGCACCACAAGTCTGTGGCTGGTCACGTAGCGACTGAGGACATCACCTTTGGTTACTGTACTGAAATCATGGTAGCTCTTAAGCAAGGTCCAACCTATGCCAAAGATTTTGACTACGACGAGTTTCGTAACTACTTGAATGAGCTTGGGGATTCTCTCCTTGTTGTTAACGATGATGAAATTGTCAAAGTCCATGTCCATACAGAAGATCCAGGACTTGTTATGCAAGAAGGTCTCAAATATGGTAGCTTGGTCAAGGTAAAAGTTGACAATATGCGTAACCAACACGAAGCACAGGTTGAGAAAGAAGCTGCTCAAGTTAGCAAACCAGCTGAAGAAAAAGAGTATGCTTTGATTGCTGTGGTGGCTGGTAAAGGTCTAGCAGATATCTTCCGTTCTCAAGGTGTGGATTATGTTATCGAAGGCGGTCAAACCATGAACCCTTCAACAGAAGACTTTATCAAGGCTGTTGAACAGGTCAACGCTCGTAACATCATCTTCCTGCCAAACAACAAAAATATCTTCATGGCAGCTCAATCTGCAGCAGAAGTTTTGGAGCAACCAGCAGTAGTGGTAGAGGCTCGTACTCTTCCTCAAGGTTTGACAAGTCTTCTTGCCTTTGATCCAAGCAAGTCCATCCAAGAAAACCAAGAGCGTATGACAGCTGCTCTTAGCGATGTCGTTAGCGGAAGCGTCACAACAGCTGTTCGTGATACAACCATTGATGGCTTAGAAATCCATGAAAATGATAATCTTGGTATGGTGGATGGGAAAATTCTCGTGTCAAACCCTGACATGCACCAAACCTTGACTGAAACATTGAAACATATGTTGGATGAAGATAGTGAAATTGTAACATTCTATGTCGGTGAAGACGGAAGCGAAGAACTTGCTAATGAAATTGCTCAAGAAATCGCAGAAGAATTCGAAGACGTTGAAGTCGAGATTCACCAAGGCCAACAACCAGTTTACCCATACCTATTTAGTGTGGAATAAGATTAATGAAGGACTGAGAAATCAGTTCTTTTTTTCTTTTTTGAATAATGAAATCGGTATCTTTTTAATAAAAACAAAAATAACATTCATAAATAAACGTTAAAATAGAAAATTCAGAAAATTTCTTCTTTTCTCTTGAAAATTTTTGAAAAAATGGTATGATAGTAACAAGTTATTTTTAAGAGGAAAGAAAGGGGAACAATGGAGAAAATCAGTTTAGAATCTCCTAAGACGGGGTCGGACCTAGTTTTGGAAACACTTCGTGATTTAGGAATTGATACCATCTTTGGTTATCCTGGTGGTGCAGTCTTGCCTTTGTATGATGCGATATATAATTTTAAAGGCATTCGCCACATTCTAGGACGCCATGAGCAAGGTTGTCTGCATGAAGCTGAAGGTTATGCCAAATCAACTGGAAAGTTGGGTGTTGCTGTCGTCACTAGCGGACCAGGAGCAACAAATGCCATTACAGGAATTGCGGATGCTATGAGCGATAGCGTTCCCCTTTTGGTCTTTACAGGTCAGGTGGCGCGAGCTGGAATTGGGAAGGATGCCTTTCAGGAGGCAGACATCGTGGGAATTACCATGCCAATCACTAAGTACAATTACCAAGTTCGTGAGACAGCTGATATTCCTCGAATCATTACGGAAGCTGTCCATATCGCAACTACAGGACGTCCAGGACCAGTCGTCATTGACCTACCTAAAGACGTATCTGCTTTGGAAACAGACTTCATCTATTCACCAGAAGTGAATTTGCCAAGCTATCAGCCAACTCTTGAGCCAAATGATATGCAAATTAAGAAAATTTTGAAGCAATTATCCAAGGCTAAAAAGCCAGTCTTGCTAGCTGGTGGTGGAATTAGTTATGCTGAAGCTGCTGCGGAACTAAATGAATTTGCAGAGCGATATCAAATTCCAGTGGTAACCAGTCTTTTGGGACAAGGAACGATTGCAACTAGTCATCCACTCTTCCTTGGAATGGGAGGCATGCACGGGTCATTCGCAGCTAATATTGCCATGACGGAAGCGGACTTTATGATTAGTATTGGTTGCCGTTTCGATGACCGCTTGACAGGAAATCCTAAGACCTTCGCTAAGAATGCTAAGGTTGCCCACATTGATATTGACCCAGCTGAGATTGGCAAGATTATCAGTGCAGATATTCCTGTAGTTGGAGATGCTAAGAAGGCCTTGCAAATGTTGCTGGCAGAACCAACAGTTCATAACAATACTGAGAAATGGATTGAAAAAGTCACTAAAGACAAGAACCGCGTTCGTTCTTATGATAAGAAAGAGCGTGTGGTTCAGCCGCAAGCTGTTATTGAACGCATCGGTGAATTGACGAATGGAGATGCCATTGTAGTAACAGATGTTGGTCAACACCAAATGTGGACAGCTCAATATTATCCTTACCAAAATGAACGTCAGTTAGTGACTTCAGGTGGTTTGGGAACCATGGGATTTGGAATTCCAGCAGCAATCGGTGCTAAAATTGCCAACCCAGATAAGGAAGTAGTCTTGTTTGTTGGGGATGGCGGGTTCCAAATGACTAACCAGGAATTGGCGATTTTGAACATTTACAAGGTACCAATCAAGGTGGTTATGCTGAACAACCACTCACTTGGAATGGTTCGCCAATGGCAGGAATCCTTCTATGAAGGCAGAACATCTGAGTCAGTCTTTGATACTCTTCCTGATTTCCAATTGATGGCACAAGCTTACGGTATTAAAAACTATAAGTTTGACAATCCTGAGACCTTGGCTCAAGACCTTGAAGTGATCACTGAGGATGTTCCTATGCTAATCGAGGTAGATATTTCTCGTAAGGAACAGGTGTTACCAATGGTACCAGCTGGTAAGAGTAATCATGAGATGTTGGGGGTGAAGTTCCATGCGTAGAATGTTAACAGCAAAACTACAAAATCGATCAGGAGTCCTCAATCGCTTTACAGGTGTCCTATCTCGTCGTCAGGTTAATATCGAAAGCATCTCTGTTGGAGCAACAGAAGATCCGAATGTATCGCGTATCACCATTATTATTGATGTAGCTTCTCATGATGAAGTGGAGCAAATCATTAAGCAACTCAATCGTCAGATTGATGTGATTCGCATTCGAGATATTACAGACAAGCCTCATTTGGAGCGCGAGGTGATTTTGGTTAAGATGTCAGCGCCAGCTGAGAAGCGAGCTGAGATTCTAGCAATTATTCAACCTTTCCGTGCAACAGTGGTAGACGTAGCGCCAAGCTCGATTACCATTCAGATGACAGGAAATGCTGAAAAGAGTGAAGCTCTATTGCGAGTCATTCGACCATACGGTATTCGCAATATTGCTCGTACGGGTGCAACTGGATTTACCCGCGATTAAAAATCCAACTTAAATTTGTTAAACCAGCCTAAAAGGTAATAAATAATAGAAAAGAGAGAAAAACTATGGCAGTTCAAATGGAATACGAAAAAGATGTTAAAGTAGCAGCACTTGACGGTAAAAAAATCGCCGTTATCGGTTATGGTTCACAAGGACATGCGCATGCTCAAAACTTGCGTGACTCAGGTCGCGATGTCATCATCGGTGTACGTCCAGGTAAATCTTTTGACAAAGCAAAAGAAGATGGATTTGACACTTACACAGTAGCAGAAGCAACTAAATTGGCTGATGTTATCATGATTTTGGCACCAGACGAAATCCAACAAGAATTGTACGAAGCAGAAATCGCTCCAAACTTGGAAGCTGGAAACGCAGTTGGATTTGCTCATGGTTTCAATATCCACTTTGAATTTATCAAAGTTCCTGCAGATGTAGATGTCTTCATGTGTGCTCCTAAAGGACCAGGACACTTGGTGCGTCGTACTTATGAAGAAGGATTTGGTGTTCCAGCTCTTTATGCAGTATATCAAGATGCAACAGGAAATGCTAAAAACATTGCTATGGACTGGTGTAAAGGTGTTGGAGCAGCTCGTGTAGGTCTTCTTGAAACAACATACAAAGAAGAAACTGAAGAAGATTTGTTTGGTGAACAAGCTGTACTTTGTGGTGGTTTGACTGCCCTTATCGAAGCAGGTTTCGAAGTCTTGACAGAAGCAGGTTACGCTCCAGAATTGGCTTACTTTGAAGTTCTTCACGAAATGAAATTGATCGTTGACTTGATCTACGAAGGTGGATTCAAGAAAATGCGTCAATCAATTTCAAACACTGCTGAGTACGGTGACTATGTATCAGGTCCACGTGTAATCACTGAACAAGTTAAAGAAAACATGAAAGCTGTCTTGGCAGATATCCAAAATGGTAAATTTGCAAATGACTTTGTAAATGACTATAAAGCTGGACGTCCAAAATTGACTGCTTACCGTGAACAAGCAGCTAACCTTGAAATTGAAAAAGTTGGTGCAGAATTGCGTAAAGCAATGCCATTCGTTGGTAAAAATGACGATGATGCATTCAAAATCTATAACTAATTAGAAAGCAAAGAATTTTGCTAAAATAGTAGCTTCAGCTATTCGTGGGATATTAGATATACTTATTTAGGGGTTGAAATCATATGAATATTACCAATTTGTTTTCTATCAAGACAGGATGTGATGAAACTGATAGGCAACTGCAAAAACTATTTTTTCAGTTGGATTTACAATTGGGAGAATTGACAGATCAACTAAGAAAATTAGATTCTAATTTTGTTCCTCGTAGTCAATTTGTAGACACGCTGGATTTGAATGATGTAGAATATAAAGAAATTTTAAACTATTTTATCTTCCATCGTAATGATAGTGAAGAAAGTTTGGCAGAATGGTTATATGATTGGATTTCTACAAATCGTTATGAACTTCCTAAAGAGTTTTCAATTCGTATGGCTCATAAATATCATGAAAGTGTTGCTGAAGTTTTTGGAGATGAATAACTAAAAAAACAGTCATTAGTGACTGTTTTTTATAGAAAAAGAGGTTTTATATGTTAAGTTCAAAAGATATCATCAAGGCTCATAAGGTCTTGAATGGTGTGGTCGTTAATACACCGCTTGATTATGACCATTATTTATCGGAGAAGTATGGTGCTAAGATTTATTTGAAAAAGGAAAATGCCCAACGTGTTCGTTCTTTTAAAATTCGTGGTGCCTATTATGCTATTTCTCAGCTCAGCAAGGAAGAGCGTGAGCGTGGGGTAGTCTGCGCTTCTGCGGGAAATCATGCGCAGGGAGTAGCCTATACCTGTAATGAGATGAAAATTCCTGCTACTATTTTTATGCCCATTACCACTCCGCAACAAAAGATTGGTCAGGTTCGCTTTTTTGGTGGGGATTTTGTAACTATTAAACTAGTTGGAGATACCTTTGATGCTTCTGCTAAAGCAGCTCAAGAATTTACAGTTTCTGAAAATCGTACCTTTATTGATCCTTTTGATGATGCTCATGTCCAAGCAGGTCAAGGGACTGTTGCTTATGAGATTTTAGAAGAAGCTCGAAAAGAATCGATTGATTTTGATGCTGTCTTAGTTCCTGTTGGAGGTGGTGGTCTCATTGCTGGGGTTTCTACTTATATTAAGGAAACAAGTCCAGAGATCGAGGTTATCGGAGTAGAGGCGAATGGAGCGCGTTCTATGAAGGCTGCCTTTGAAGCTGGTGGACCTGTTAAGCTCAAGGAAATTGACAAATTTGCGGATGGGATTGCTGTGCAAAAGGTAGGACAGTTGACCTATGAAGCAACTCGTCAACATGTTCAAACCTTAGTAGGTGTTGATGAGGGATTGATTTCTGAAACCTTGATTGACCTCTACTCTAAGCAAGGAATTGTTGCAGAACCTGCTGGAGCGGCTAGTATTGCTTCTTTAGAAGTTTTAGCTGAATATATCAAGGGGAAAACCATTTGTTGTATCATTTCTGGAGGAAATAATGATATCAACCGTATGCCAGAAATGGAAGAGCGTGCCTTGATTTATGATGGGATCAAACATTACTTTGTGGTCAATTTTCCTCAGCGTCCAGGAGCTTTGCGTGAGTTTGTAAATGATATCCTGGGGCCAAATGATGATATCACACGTTTTGAGTATATCAAACGAGCTAGCAAGGGAACAGGCCCAGTATTGATTGGGATTGCCTTGGCAGATAAGCATGATTATGCAGGCTTGATTCGTCGAATGGAAGGTTTTGATCCAGCTTATATTAACTTAAATGGTAATGAAACGCTCTATAATATGCTTGTCTGAGGACTAATAAAAAAATATCATATTATTTGCACAACTGATGTATAGGTGCTATAATGAAGATGAAGAAAGGGGGCGATTCCTATGGTTTTAGGAAGCTTATCGTGCAATTCTTACTTCTGTTCATTATAGCACTTATGATGTTTGGCTCAGATTTCCATCCTTCATTTTGATTTCCCATCTATTTTGAAAAGTAAACTCACACGGTCTTTAAGATGTGATTTGCTTTCTTTTTGCTGACAAATATACCATATTAAAAGGATATATGAGCAACTGACTAAGCTTATCTGTCTTGTCATCTTTATTAAGGATGGTTTAGAGAATCGGGTGTTTGGTTTTAGGTTAGCACCTCAATATCCAAATGAGTGATGAATTTGAAGAATATAAGGAATGGCTATCTATCAGATGATTTCTTGAGGAAGAAAGATAGGAGTTTTGAGCTAGTGAATGCTTGGATTTCTAAAGGTTAGGATTGTCATATTCAGTTATTAAATCGAAGAAATAAGCTATCTTACGGAAATAGGGAAGCATTTTTTTAAAAGCTTGAATAATTTTGCACCTCAAGAGGGTAATAATACAATATTTTTATTAGCAAATATTTATGGTGTAGAGGCTAGCAAAACCTATATATTATCGGCTTTAAAAAGGAAGTAAGAAAATTCTGAACTAATTATTTTCGTTGAATATATGTTTTTTTATTGACAAAAGTAGTAAAAACGTATACAATTAAATATTGTAAAGAAGAAAATAGGAGAAAAACATGGCTAAGTCAAACTTTGAAAAAGTAGAATCAGTTGTTGGCTGGGTTCGTGATAAGAAAATCACAGGCTACCGTATCTCTAAAGAAACGAATGCGCGTGAAATGTCTATCATTGCTCTGGCGCAGGGGCGTGCAAAAGTAAAAAATATTTCATTTGAAACAGCTCTAGGTTTAATTGATTTCTATGAAAAAAATCATGAAAAATTTGAAGATTAATCTTTGGATAACGGCGGATTCCTGACCCTCAAGTAGTAGAGATAGAGAATCTGCCTTTTCATTTTGGACAGCAAAAAGACTGCATGGTTGATGCAGCCTTTTCTTTTTATTTGAGATAGCGTTGAAGGAACTCTTTTGTACGGTCTTCTTTAGGATTGGTGAAGAGATCTTCTGGTTTGCCTTCTTCAGCAATCACACCCTTATCCATAAAGATAACACGGTGAGAGACATCACGGGCGAATTCCATTTCGTGGGTTACGACAATCATAGTCAAGCCTTCCTGAGCCAGATCTTGCATGATTTTGAGGACTTCTCCAACCATTTCTGGATCGAGAGCTGATGTTGGTTCATCAAAGAGAATGGCGTCCGGATTCATTGAAAGGGCACGAGCGATGGCCACACGTTGTTTTTGACCACCTGAGAGTTGTTTTGGTTTGGCTTGCCAGTAGCGTTCTCCCATGCCGACCTTTTCCAGGTTTTCTTTGGCAATCTTTTCAGCTTCTGTACGTTCGCGTTTAAGGACAGTCGTCTGAGCGACGATTGTGTTTTCAAGAACGTTGAGATTTTCAAAGAGGTTAAAGGATTGGAACACCATCCCCAACTTTTCACGGTATTGCGTGAGGTCATAGCCTTTTTCGAGGACGTTTTGTCCATGATAAAGGATTTGTCCATCAGTTGGTGTTTCAAGTAGGTTAATAGAGCGTAGGAAGGTTGATTTCCCGCTTCCAGAGCTTCCGATGATAGAGATGACCTCTCCCTTGTGGACGGTGAGAGAAATGTCTTTTAACACTTCGTTTTGTCCATAGGATTTTTTGAGGTGTTTAATTTCAAGGATTGCTTGGGTCATTATTTCAAATCCTCCGTTTGCATTTGGTTAGCACCTGTAGTATAGGTATCCATGTCCATTCGGCGTTCGATGAAGCGTAGGATACGTGTTACGGTGAAGGTGAGGACAAAGTAAATCACGGCGATGATTGTAAATGTCTGGAAGTATTGATAGGTTTGTGTTGCCACGGTATTTCCTGAGAAATAAAGTTCGACAACAGAGATAACGTTCAATACAGATGTATCTTTGATATTGATGACAAATTCATTACCAGTTGCTGGTAGGATATTGCGAACGACCTGAGGTAGGACAATCTTACGCATGGTTTGGTTATGAGTCATACCAAGAGCAGTCGCAGCTTCAAATTGTCCCTTGTCAACTGCCAGAATACCACCACGTACTATTTCAGTCATGTAGGCACCAGTGTTGATTGAAACGATGAAGATAGCAGCCAGTGTGCGGTCAAGGTTGATACCGAAAGCTTGGGCAGTTCCATAGTAGATAACCATTGATTGAACAATCATTGGTGTACCACGGAAAATTTCAATGTAGACATTGAGGATCCAGCCGACTAGTTTTTGTAGGCCATAAATGGCTTTATTTTCAGATAGAGGAGCAGTACGGAAGACACCAATGGCAAGTCCAATAATGAGACCGATGATGGTTCCGACGATTGAGATTAAAAGAGTGATACCAGCACCACGCAAGAGTTGTTGCCAGTTTTCAGAAAGAATTTTAGCGACTTGGCTAAAGAAACTACTGCTAGTCTCTTCAGTTGTTGTAGCTTCGGCAGGTTGTTCCTTGATCATACGATCCATCAAGGCAACTTGGTCATCTTTTGAAATGGTTTCGATGCTGGCATTGATTTGGCTAATACGGTTGTCATCTTTACGAAGTCCAATGGCGATAGCTGTATCTTCTTCCCCAGTTTTGAAACCTGGTTCTACTTGGACCATCTTGAACTTAGAGTTCGCAGCTTCAGCAGTCAGAGCTTCTGGGCGTTCAGAAACATAGGCATCGATGACACCAGCCTCAAGAGCTTGGCGCATTTGAGCGAAGTCTCCCATGGCTGTTTCTTTTTTAGCACCTGGGATTTGTGCAATCAAGTCATAAAGGTAGACACCTTGTTGAGAAGTGATTTTTGCACCGTTAAAGTCATCCAAAGATTTAGCATTTGCGTAGGCGGAATCTTTTTTGACTAGTAGAACTGGTTCGCTAGTGTAGTAACTGCTTGAAAAGGCAATTTCTTGTTTGCGCTCAGCAGTAGGACTCATACCCGCGATAATCATGTCAATCTTACCAGAAGTAAGGGCAGGGACTAGACCTTCCCACTTGGTTTTAACAACCAAAGGTTCTTTGCCTAAGTCCTTAGCGATTTTCTTGGCAATTTGGACATCGTATCCGTTAGCATACTGGTTAGTCCCATCGATTTTGACAGCCCCATTGCTATCATCGTCCTGGGTCCAGTTAAAGGGAGCATATGCTGCTTCCATCCCGATGCGTAAATATTCATCGGCTTGAGCAACATTGACAAGTCCCAGCATCAGCAAGAGACTTGTGAAAATAGATAAGTATATTTTTCTCATGATTTCTCCTATTTCTAATCTATTAAAAAATAACTGTCTCCTATTTTATCGAAAAAAACTCTATTTTTCAATATAGGTAAGCCCTTACTTGAGAAAAAATGATATAATGATAGCAAAGATAAAAAGGGGGCTTAGTTGATGAAAAAAACTTTTTTCTTACTGATGTTTGGCTTGTTTTGCCTTCTGCCACTTTCTGTTTTCGCCATTGATTTCAAGATAAACTCTTATCAAGGGGATTTGTATATTCATGCAGACAATACGGCAGAATTTAGACAAAAGATAGTTTATCAGTTTGAGGAGGACTTTAAGGGCCAAATCGTGGGACTTGGACGTGCTGGCAAGATGCCTAGTGGATTTGACATTGATCCTCATCCAAAGGTTCAGGCTGCGAAAAATGGTGCTGAACTAGCAGACGTTACGAGCGAAGTGATAGAAGGAGCAGATGGTTATACTGTTAAAGTTTATAATCCAGGTCAAGAAGGCGACACAGTTGAAGTTGACCTCGTTTGGAACTTGAAAAATTTGCTTTTTCTATATGATGACATTGCTGAATTAAATTGGCAACCTTTAACAGATAGTTCAGGGGCTATTGGCAAGTTTGAATTTCATGTAAGGGGAGACAAGGGAGCTGAAAAACTCTTTTTCCATACAGGCAAACTTTTTAGAGAGGGAACGATTGAAAAGAGTAGCCTTGATTATACTATTCGTTTGGACAATCTTCCAGCTAAGCGTGGAGTTGAATTGCATGCATACTGGCATCGAACTGATTTTGCTAGCGCTAGGGATCAGGGTTTGAAAGGGAATCGTTTAGAAGAGTTTAATAAGATAGAAGACTCGATTGTTAAAGAAAAAGAGAAAAGTAAACAACTCCTTACTTGGGTCTTCCCTTCGATACTTTCTATCTCCTTGTTATTGAGTGTCTGCTTTTATTTTATTTATAGAAGAAAGACCACTCCTTCGGTCAAATATGCCAAAAATCATCGTCTCTATGAACCACCAATGGAATTAGAGCCTATGGTTTTATCAGAGGCTGTCTACTCGACCTCCTTGGAGGAAGTGAGTCCCTTGGTCAAGGGGGCTGGCAAATTCACCTTTGACCAACTTATTCAAGCTACCTTGCTAGATGTGATAGACCGTGGAAATGTCTCTATCATTTCAGAAGGAGATGCAGTTGGTTTGAGGCTAGTAAAAGAAGATGGTTTGTCAAGCTTTGAGAAAGACTGTCTAAATCTGGCTTTTTCAGGCAAAAAAGAAGAAACTCTTTCCAATTTGTTTGCGGATTACAAGGTATCTGATAGTCTTTATCGTAGAGCAAAAGTCTCTGATGAAAAACGGATTCAAGCAAAGGGGCGTCAACTCAAATCTTCTTTTGAAGAAGTATTGAACCAGATGCAAGAAGGAGTGAGAAATCGAGTTACCTTCTGGGGGCTTCCAGATTACTATCGTCCTTTAACTGGTGGGGAAAAGGCTTTGCAGGTGGGGATGGGACTCTTGACTATCTTGCCCTTATTTATTGGATTTGGTTTGTTCTTGTACAGTTTGGACGTTTATGGCTATCTTTACCTCCTCTTGCCAATACTTGGTTTTCTAGGTTTGGTTTTGGCTGTTTTCTATTATTGGAAGCTTCGATTAGATAATCGTGATGGTGTCCTAAATGAAGCAGGAGCAGAAGTCTACTATCTCTGGACCAGTTTTGAAAATATGTTGCGTGAGATTGCACGATTGGATCAGGCTGAATTGGAAAGTATTGTAGTCTGGAATCGCCTCTTGGTCTATGCGACCTTATTTGGCTATGCAGACAAGGTCAGCCATTTGATGAAGGTTCATCAGATTAAAGTGGAAAATCCAGATATCAATCTCTATGTAGCCTATGGTTGGCATAGTATGTTTTATCATTCAAGCGCGCAAATGAGCCATTATGCTAGTGTCGCAAATACAGCAAGTACCTACTCTGTATCTTCTGGAAGTGGAAGTTCTGGCGGTGGCTTCTCTGGAGGCGGAGGTGGTGGAAGTATCGGTGCCTTTTAAAGAGAACTGCCATAGACTGAAAAAGTATGCTATAATGGGAGATAGAAAAAAGGAGTAATCTATGTATCTTATTGAAATTTTAAAATCTATCTTCTTCGGGATTGTTGAAGGAATTACGGAATGGTTGCCGATTTCCAGTACAGGTCACTTGATTTTAGCAGAGGAATTTATCCAATACCAAAATCAGAATGAAGCCTTTATGTCCATGTTTAATGTCGTGATTCAGCTTGGTGCCATTTTAGCAGTTATGGTGATTTATTTTAACAAGCTCAATCCTTTCAAACCGACTAAGGACAAACAGGAAGTTCGTAAGACTTGGAGACTATGGTTGAAGGTCTTGATTGCTACTTTACCTTTACTTGGTGTCTTTAAATTTGATGATTGGTTTGATACCCACTTCCATAACATGGTTTCTGTTGCTCTCATGTTGATTATCTACGGGATTGCCTTTATCTATTTGGAAAAGCGCAATAAAGCACGTGCTATCGAGCCAAGTGTAACAGAGTTGGACAAGCTTCCTTATACGACCGCTTTCTATATTGGACTCTTCCAAGTTCTTGCCCTTTTACCAGGAACGAGTCGTTCTGGGGCAACGATTGTCGGTGGTTTATTAAATGGAACGAGTCGTTCTGTTGTGACAGAATTTACCTTCTATCTAGGGATTCCTGTTATGTTTGGAGCTAGTGCCTTAAAGATTTTCAAATTTGTGAAAGCAGGACAGCTCTTGAGCTTTGGGCAATTGTTCTTGCTCTTGGTTGCGATGGGAGTGGCCTTTGCAGTCAGCATGATCGCTATTCGTTTCTTGACAAGTTATGTAAAAAAACACGACTTTACCCTTTTCGGTAAATACCGTATCGTGCTTGGTAGTGTCTTGCTACTTTATAGCTTTGTCCGTTTATTTGTATAAGAAAAACCTTGAAGGGGCAACTCTTCAAGGTTTTAAAATCCAGTCACGGTAATCCCCAGCAGGCGGACACCTCTTTCTTTCTCGCTTAACTCTTCATAGAGTTGCAGGGCTATTTGGCTTATCTGACTAGCATCCTGTGTTTTTTGAGCCAGACTTTTTCGTTTGGTAAGAGTTGAAAAGTCCTCGTAGCGGATTTTCAAAATAACAATTTTTCCAGCTTTTTCTTGCTGACTGAGATTGAGAGCGACTCTTTCTGATAGAAGAGTCAGCTCTTTTTTGATATCTTCCTCGGCACGGAGAATCTTTCCATAGGTTTTCTCCTTGCCGATTGATTTACGGATGCGATTGGATTTGACGGGGGAATTGTGAATACCACGAGCCTTTCGATACAGGTCATAGCCCAGTCTGCCAAAGCGGTCTATTAGGGTCACTTCAGGGACTTCAAGCAAATCAGCGCCGGTAAAAACACCCATGTGATGAAGCCGTTCCACCGTCTTTTTTCCTACTCCATGAAACTTGGAAATATCCATTTGTTTGAGAAAATCTTCAGCCTGGTCAGGTAGAATCACTGTCAGACCATGTGGTTTTTGATAATCACTGGCCATTTTAGCTAAGAATTTGTTGTAAGAAACGCCAGCAGAAGCAGTTAGATGGAGTTCTTGCCAGATATCCTCTTGAATGAGGCGAGCGATTTTGACCGCTGACTTGATACCGAGTTTATTTTCTGTCACATCCAAATAGGCTTCATCAATGCTCATGGGTTCTATTAAATCTGTATAACGCTTAAAGATAGATCGAATCTGGAGTCCCACAGATTTGTATTTCTCATAATTCCCTGAGATGAAGACGGCCTGGGGACATCGTTCATAAGCTTCCTTGGAGCTCATGGCTGAATGGACACCAAAAGCTCGTGCCTCATAGCTACAAGTAGAAACGACTCCCCGCCCACCTGTTTGCCGAGGGTCACTGCCGATAATGACAGGTTTTCCTCTGAGTTTAGGATTATCTCTGATTTCTACCGCAGCAAAAAAGGCATCCATGTCAATATGGATGATTTTTCTTGACAAATCATTTAACAAAGGAAAAATCAACATGCCTAGCCCCCTTTTTACTGCTTATTTTCTTTTATTATACCCTTTTTTCTGAAAAAAAGAAAAAAGGAC
>CAURMD010000020.1:0-18596 GCA_963525985.1 uncultured Streptococcus sp.
TCGCACTATCTCCTGGCAATGTATACGTTTGGTTCGCAGATGGATCTGTATCCGTAGTAGCCGGATCCGTACGGAATAGATTACTTCTATCCAATGCTTTTCCATGACGTTCATCTCTAGAACCTGAGTTTGAGATAGAGTTAGAGTCTGATGCTTTCTCAGTATTTGTTGCTTTAATACCTACAGTAGCTTTTCCATTTGTCGTATCTACTGCTGGTGCTTGTTTTTTCTCTTCTGGTTTTGTTTGTAATTTTGTTGTTGCTGTAACTAGTTTACTATGCGCTTGTGTTAATTCACTTTCTGTTGTCGCATTACTTAAAACTGATCTTGCTTCTTCTAAAGTTGCCTTTAATTGGTTTACACTTTCTTCTGTTTTAGAAGCATATTTCCCGTTAGTAAATTTCCCATCAATTTCTTCTATTAGTTTTGATAAAGCTAACTTTCTCTCATTTGAATCTGAAATAGTTGAAACAACCGGCACTGACTCTTGAGTCTCTTTTGAGCTTCCTACCACATCTCCTTCTGGTTTATTCTCAACATTTGAAGCAGAAACTGAAGTATTAGCTTCTTTAGTAGACACTCCAGTAGTAGATGAGTTGCTCGATATAAGAGGATCAGGAGTTTGTTTATTCTCATTCGCACTCACTACATTTTGACTTTGTTCAGCTGCTTGTACATCTTCAACTGAACTAACTGCAAAAAAGACTGACCCTAATAAGACAGATGCAGCACCAATTGAAAATTTGCGAATCGAGAAACGCTGACGCTCATTAAATTTAAATTGTTTCATTTATTACCTTTCTTTCTATCCTGTTCTAAATAGCTCAAAACCATATAGTGAATCTACACTTATTTACTTCTTTAAAAAACAGGATAATGGACATCCTATTATCTTTCTAGGAATAGGAAGTCTCATATTTTTATAGTTTTTCGGTCTATTATATCAAATTTTCTATATTCT
Source organism: uncultured Streptococcus sp. (assembly GCA_963525985.1). GTDB lineage: Bacteria > Bacillota > Bacilli > Lactobacillales > Streptococcaceae > Streptococcus. Next base: position 962 of record CAURMD010000020.1, read on the forward strand.
TTGCAAACTGCTTCCCTCCTACAAATAAACGAATTTTATATATATATATATATGCACAAGCTTTATACTATGAGGTTTATAGCTCTTTTTTGAAAATTTAACATATTTTGGATATTTTTTAGAATTTTTACATTTTGATGACAATTGTTAGATGCTCCATTTAAGCAATCTCGCTTAAACCTATTTTCTATCTTTTCTTAGTGATAAACTTTATCTGACTTTCATATATGAGATAAATGAAAGACTATAGTGCAAAAAAATGGTACAATGTAGTATGTACTTGGAACTATTAAACTACACAGTAAAGTAGTTACAAGACACAATCTACTCACTATTTAAAAAATATGAGGGAATTAACCCTTGATATGAAAGGAATTTTAGAAATCTTATGATGAACATGCAAAACATGATGCGCCAAGCACAAAAACTTCAAAAACAAATGGAACAAAGTCAAGCAGAACTTGCTGCTATGCAATTTGTTGGCAAATCTGCTCAAGACCTTGTTCAAGCGACCTTAACTGGAGATAAGAAAGTTGTCAGCATTGATTTCAATCCAGCTGTCGTTGACCCAGAGGACCTTGAAACTCTTTCTGATATGACCGTTCAGGCCATCAACTCTGCTCTTGAACAAATCGATGAAACTACCAAGAAAAAACTTGGTGCTTTCGCTGGAAAATTGCCATTCTAAGCATAAGAAAAACAAGCATTCAAGAGAATACTTGCCTATCATGGGAGGAACAACTGTTCCTCTTTTTGCTTACTAAAAATTAAAGAATTCCATGGCCTGTTTGAAAAGCAATTCAGTATACTCTGGGTCTTCTTGGGCAATGGTAACCTGGTCTTGAATCATTTCCAAGTCATCTGTTATCATGCCATCTGCTCCTAGCTGAACAGATTTATCAAAGGACTCTGAACTATTGATGGTCCAAACGTACAATTTCTGATCGGTATTCCAAAGCTTGTTGACAAAATTTTCATCTAAAGTTGAATACTCCATGGTATAACCTGTAGCCTTGGTTCTTGGAAAAATACTATTATAAGGTAGGATGAAAAAGACTGGAATTTGAGTATCGTAGGCTAAAACCTGATCAATCACATGGTAGTCCAAGGATTGCATTTGGTGACCATTCTGCTTAAGAACCGTTCCATATTTTTCCATAAAACGTTTCATCATATCTGGACTATCTTTTCGACTGGTTTTAATCTCAATAAGAAGTTTTTGATGCAATTCATTGGCTTTATTGAGATAGTCATCAAAACTAGACACCTTGCTATGATAGCCATTTTCTGAAATATCGAGTTTGGTTAATTCTTCCAAGGTTAAATCCTGAGGATTGGCATTAACTCCTGTCAGATTCTTGATATTGGCATCATGCATCATGACAAACTGCCCATCTTTTGTTTCCTGAACATCCGTCTCAACGAAATCTGGAGATAACTGAGCGGTTTTTTCTAGTGATTGGACGGTATTTTGAACACCATTTTTATCTGAAACACCGCGATGAGAGATAATTAAAGGTTTATGTGAAACTGGAGCTTCTAAATAAACATAACCCTCAAGAGCGAAAAAGATACAAGCACAGCCCATCACTCCCCCTCTCATCCAGTGGTCTTTCTTTCTCCTTGGAGTGATTTCTAGTTCCTCCCCTGTCAAAAAGGAAACAAACTTAATGAGAAAGTAAGTCAAGGCCATATAGTGGAAATTCTTAATCAAGACAAAGTTGATAATTCCCAGCACAAGAGATTCCTTATGGGTCAAACCATCCATCAGTGCCTGACTTGCCAAGATTGGAATCAATAAAAGAATGAAAAATAGGTAGGTTTTGACGATAATCCAAAGCAAGTTCCAAGTATAAAACCAGGAGTGCTTTCTTGTCTTCTCTAGACTGTATCTGACTGCCTCTTTGACTGTCTTCTTCTCAAATAAAAGCTGAGGTAGGGCAAACATGAAACGAACTGAAATGTAAAATAGAAGTAAAGCCAGAATAGTAACCACTATACCTACTAGCCAATACTTGTCTTCCACATAATCAACGATAAAGTCCGGAATGACAATTTTATTTAGGTAGTAAATCTTTAAAATCTTTCGAATCAATGGAAAGAGCATCATGACATAAAAGAAAATAAAGGCCATTTTTGAAATCGTCACTTGCTTCATAAACAAGAAACTTTGACGAAAGACCTTGCGACTGTACTCCAGCAGAGTTCTCCTTTCATGATAGAGGAGATGGCGAGCTCCGATAAAGAGAAGTCCTATCTGGTAATAGGCGACCAATAAATTAACAATCACCAGAATAAATAAAGCAAGACTAACAAAGGGAGAACCCTTTATAATGGCAAAAATATTGTTGTAGGATAGAAAGAGATAACCTGTCTGACGGAGCAAAAGTCCAGCAATCCAAGAATTTGATGGTAACCAGACAAACTCAATCATCATAAAAGTCAAGAAAAAGAGAAAGAGAATTTTATCTAGATTAAAGTATATCTGCTTAAAACCTAGATTTTTAGGTTTTTCAGGTTTCATAGGCACTCCTAGTCAAATAATTGAGACAAGTCCAAGCCTCCAAAAGGATTGTTTGATAGGCTACTTTCTGTTTCTAACAATTCTCTAGCTTGATCTGACTCTAAGAAAGACTCGTAAACACGCGCCGTCATACGAGCATCCTCTAAGCTATTATGAGACTGACCTTGAAATCCAAGAAATGAGGCAACAGTTTGCAATTTAAGATTGGCAATACCGTGTAAATCCGAACTGCGACGTTCAAAAGCTTCATCATACAAATCCACCTTATACTGCTGGCTGTAGTCTAAACCATGCTCTGCTAGAATAGGCAAATCACTTTTAGCAGCATTGTAACCTACCATCGGCAAAGAACCCACAAACTCTTGAAATTCTTTGATAACTTCCTCCACTGGGGGAGCATCTTTTAAGATCTCAGCTGTAATCCCCGTCAATCCATTGATAAAACTCTTTAGAGGCACACTGGTATGAACATAGGAATCATAGGCATCGATTTCCTGACCATCTCTAAAACGCACTGCCGATACTTGAATCAAGTGTGTTTGCCCTTCATGCTGATTAAATTCTAAATCGAAAGCAATGTAATCTTCTAATCGTTCCATTCTATACCTCTCCCATACGGTTATTTTACTTGAGCAACTATACTATTAGAAATAAAAGAAGCCATCAGGTTAGCATTTAACCTAAACAGCTCCTTGATTATCCTCCAAATAAACGAGCAAAAAAGCCTTTCTTAGTGGATTGGACTTCTTCTTTTGCTTGGTCCAGCTCTAGCTTAAGATTTTCTTGATCCTTCATGGCTTGAAGGGTCAATTGTTGCTGCTGATCGAGTTGTTTGTCTTTCTCAGCAATCTGACGGTCTTTGATACGCATCTGCTCGTCTTTTTCTGATAACTGACGATCCTTGGCTTTTAATTGTTCATAGAGACGGAGAATTTCTGCATTCTTCTCATCAACTAGAATCTCCATCAGTTCACGTTGCTTGACATCTTCACTGACAGGCTCATCTTCAAAAATCGTTTTTTTATAGATTTCTTCTAGCTTAATCAAGCCACTTCTGGTAACGACTGTTACCCCTTTGTCATTTTTATCTGTGTCTTCTTCTGGTAATTCTTTGACACGGTTATTGATTGCTTGGCGAGATAATCCTAAGACCTCTGCAATCTCACTGACGGTCATTTCAATACTCATAATATCCTCTGAAACGTTTTCTAGCTTTTCTTTACTTAAATCTTATCATAAGCTAGAAAAACTGTCAAATTTCCGCTTAATCTAAAGCCTTCAAAAAGGCTAATAAGACTTGGGCAGAGCGACGTCCAGCTTCGATAATAAACTCATCAAAAGAGATGTTTGCTTCATGGTTGGCATTGTCACTCATAGCTCGGATGACTAAAACTGGAAGATTAAGGGCATGCGCTGCCTGAGCAATAGCTGCCCCCTCCATCTCAACAGCTAAAACATCTGGGAAATGAGACTTAATCGCTTCTATCTTATCATTTCCTGCAACAAAACTATCTCCTGTAGCAATCAAACCAAGATGCCATTTTTGGTCCAATTGAGATAAACTCTCTTGGATTTTGGCAACAAAGGTTTTATCTGATTCGAAATAAAGCGGTTGTTGCGCCATTTGTCCATAAGCATAGCCAAAAGCTGTAACATCCACATCATGATAGGCTAATTTGTCAGCAATCACGACATCCCCAACAGCAATACCTTCTGCTACTGCCCCAGCTGATCCCGTATTAATCACTGCATCCACTTGGAAATGATCAGCCAAAATCGCCACACTCATAGCAGACATGACCTTACCAATTCCACTTTCTACAAGAACGACTTCATGAGAGGCAAGGTTTCCTGTATGATAGGTATTCCCCAAAACAACTTGCTCCTGGGCATTGTCTAAATGCTGGACCAGATACGCCAGTTCTTCTGGCATAGCCGCAATAATTCCTATTTTCATTTCAATTCCTTTTCTATTACAAAAGTTTCATTGCTAAGACAAGCAAAATCAAGAGAAAGATGACTGCAAATAAGATTTTATTCAATTTAGAATTGAAGACATTTCTCTTGGTATTTTCAATGCGACGGCTTTTATGAATAGACGGTTCGACCTGAATCTTCAAGGTTTCCTGGCTAAAACCATGCCCCTTAGGGTTGGCATAGCCAAAACGGGAAGAAGAGGTTGGTAAAATCTTGGTTTCCTCGTCATCAAGTAAAGGAGGACCCGAAATTTTTTCGCCTCTATTAGCTCTTTCAATCATTTCATCCGTTAATAAAGGTTTACCCATACTGACCTCCTCTATTTTTTGTGCAATTCCCAATACTGAACAGCCATAATTGTCTTGGCATCGCAGATATGACCTGATTGGATCAATTCCTTGGCTTCCTCTAAGCTCACTTCAAGGACTTCCAAGGTCTCATCTTCATCCTGCGGACGCGGATTTTCCACTTTCGTCAAATCGCTTGCTAGGTATAGTTTTAACTTTTCATTACAAAAGCCAATGGCTGAGTAAAAATCGTACAAGAGTTCTAACTTCCCTGTATAGGCTGTTTCTTCCTCTAATTCACGAAGTGCTGCTGCGACAGGGTCTGTATTTTCTCCTACTTCCAATTTTCCGGCTGGAATTTCGTAAGAGACTGCCTCAATGGCTTTGCGGTACTGCTTGACCAAGATGAGTTTTTGCTCATCCGTTACAGCTAAAACACAGACAGCTCCATTGTGGAAAATCAAATCGCGTTGGGCAGTTCCCTTACCTTCTGGTAATTCAACCTGATCTTGGACCAGTTTAAAAATTGGTCCTTGATAGATTTCTTTTCGGCTAAGCGTTTTTTCTTCAAATTCCATGATAGGCTCCTACTGATTATTAGGATGATGAGGAAGACGTGTTGCATATTCGTCTTTGTTGACCTGACGTCCGCGACCAATAGCAATAGCATCTGCTGGAACATCTTTAGTAATAGTTGAACCAGCTCCAACGAGGGAATTGTCACCTAACTCAACTGGCGCAATAATGGTTGAATTTGAACCAACAAAGACATTGTTACCAATGACTGTCTTGTATTTGTTTTTGCCGTCATAGTTGACTGTAATGGTTCCAGCACCAAAATTAACCTTGCTACCCACTTCACAGTTTCCGATATAAGTCAAATGACCAGCCTTAGTATTCTCACCGATTGAAGAACCTTTCACCTCAACAAAGTTACCAATATGAACTTGGGCACCTAGACTTGAACCTGGACGAATGTGGGCATAAGGTCCGACTGTCACTCCGTCAGCAACACTACTTTCCTCAATCATAGAGTTGGTAATGACAGCTCCTACTCCGATAGTGCTATCTACTACATACGTTCCATTTGTCAAAACAGTCTCAGCACCAATTTTCGTTTGACCTTTCAAGGTAACATTGGCTTCGATTTGAACTTCAGGAGCAATCTCAACATCAATATCAATATAAGTTGCTTCTGGATTAACAAAGCTAACGCCATTGACCATGTGCTGGTAATTGATGCGACGACGCATAACTGACTCAGCTGTCGCAAGAGCCACACGGTCATTTACCCCAAGACTTTCATCAAAATCTTTCAAAGTATAAGCGCCAACTTTTTCACCAGCTTCACGGAAAATGCCAATGACATCTGTAATATAGTATTCACCTTGAGCATTATTGGTATTGATATTTTTCAAAGCCTCAAACAAACGCTCGTTGTCAAAGACGTAAGTTCCAGTATTGATTTCCTTGATTTGTTTTTCAAAATCTGTGGCATCCTTCTGCTCAACGATGCGAAGAACTTCAGCATTGTCATTACGTACAATTCGTCCATAGCCGAAAGGATTATCTGTTTCAGCAGTCAAGATAGTCGCCACATTTTTATGATTGATGTGGAAATCAATCAAGTTTTTCAAGCTTTCACCTGTGATTAAAGGAGTATCTCCTGCAATAACCAAGGTGTGACCTGACAAACCTTCTAAGATAGGCTCTGTCATCATAACTGCATGACCAGTACCCAACTGTTCAGATTGAGTCACAAATTCTGTCTGTCCAGCCAAGACCTGTTCAACCAATTCTGCCTTGTGTCCTACAACTGTTACTGTCTTTTCAGGTTGGATAGCTCCCACACTACGGAAAACATGTTCCAACATAGAAATACCCGCAACCTTGTGCAACACTTTTGGCAAATCAGATTTCATGCGAGTCCCTTTACCCGCTGCTAAAATAATGGCATAATTTGACATAATCTTCTCTTTTCTCTAGAAATTCCCTTTTATTATACCATATTTCAAATCATTCCGCGCCCTTGAATGAAAAAATGCTCTCAAGTCCTTTCCTTAACCCATTTTTTGAGTATTTTTTTTGATTTTTTTTCATTTTTAAGGTAAAATTATGAGATATGAGAAAGAAAATTAATCCGCTTATTTTGTTTGGTTTTTTTGGGATTATGATTTTCATTTTAATCCTGAATCGCCCTCGTTTTGAGGACCATCCTGTAAAAACAAAGTCAAATATCGCGCAAGTAGAAACCCAAGCGCTACACAATATAGATAAACCGGTAATTGATGTTTCTGGTTGGCAGCGTCCTGAGGAAATCAATTACGATACTCTGTCCCAAAACATTTCTGGAGCTATCGTTCGTGTCCATAGTGGCGCTCAGTCTTTAAAAGAAAACGATGCTTCCTTTGTTAATGGGGTAGATAAGGCCTTTAAAACCCATATTACCGAGTTTCAAAAACGAAATGTCCCAGTTGGTGTCTATGCCTATGTAGCTGGAAAAAGTGTCCAAGAAATGGAAAAGGCTGCTGAAGTTTTTTATAACGCTTCATCGCCATACAGCCCTAGCTACTATTGGCTAGATGTGGAAGATAAAACCATGTCCAATATGAACGAAGGTGTTGAAGCCTTTCGTGCAAAACTAGAATCACTAGGTGCAAAAAATATCGGCATCTACGTTGGGGTCTACTTCATGGAAGAACACAGTATTGATACGGACAAGTTTACGTCTGTTTGGATTCCTTCCTATGGTTCAAATACTGGATTTTTCGAAAGCAAACCTAATACGGACTTAGATTACGACATCCACCAATACACATCTAAAGGAAAAATTGCTGGCTTTGACCACAATTTGGATATCAACGTTATCTCTCCCTTAAAGAACAAAGAAGAAACCTTTAGAAAACTCTTTTTAAAACCTTAAAAGCATTTGTTTAGCATTTGCTTTTTCTTTTTGTGTTTGATTGTGATACAATATAGTAAGGATTTTTTGAAATAGAAATAGTTGGAGGAAAAATATGCTCTCATGGTTAGCACGCCTTATTAAAGGGATTGTGATTGCTCTTGGATTTATTCTACCGGGAATTTCCGGAGGGGTTCTAGCAGCAATCTTAGGAATTTATGAACGGATGATTGGCTTTCTGGCCCATCCCTTTAAAGACTTTAAAGAAAATGTTTTATACTTTATTCCAGTTGCCATCGGTATGCTTCTGGGAATCGGCTTATTTTCTTATCCGATTGAGTACCTGCTTGAAAATTATCAGGTCTTTGTATTATGGAGCTTTGCGGGTGCCATTATTGGTACTGTTCCTAGCCTTCTTAAAGAATCAACTCGAGAATCTGACCGAGACAAGATTGATTTAGCTTGGTTCTGGGCAACCTTTATCATTTCTGGACTAGGTCTCTATGCCTTAAATTTTGTAGTTGGAACCTTAAGTGCCAGCTTTCTTAATTTCGTCCTAGCTGGTGCACTGCTGGCTCTTGGCGTATTAGTTCCTGGCCTCAGTCCATCAAATCTACTTTTGATTTTGGGTCTCTATGCTCCTATGTTGACTGGTTTTAAAACCTTTGACCTCTTGGGAACCTTCTTCCCGATTGGAATCGGGGCAGGTGCAACTCTCATCATTTTTTCAAAATTGATGGATTATGCCTTAAACAACTACCACTCACGCGTCTATCATTTCATCATCGGTATCGTCCTTTCAAGTACCCTTTTGATCTTAATTCCAAATGCAGGAAACGCTGAAAGTATCCAATACACAGGTCTTTCTCTTGTCGGGTATGTCATCATCGCCTTCTTCTTTGCACTGGGAATCTGGCTTGGTATTTGGATGAGCCAATTGGAGGATAAGTATAAATAATGGCAAAAAAAGTTAAAATCAAAAAAACATTGGTGGAACAAATCCTGTCTAAAGCAGGTATCCCACATCAGGGGATTCAAATCAATGCCCTGGAAGGAGAACTTCCTCAAGGTTATGAACGAGATCAGATTTTCAAAACCTTGGCTCTTTTGGGAGATAAAACAGGACCGATTATCGGAATTATCCCTATCACCCAACACTTGTCTGAAAAGAAACTAGCCAAAATTTCTGGCAATAAAAAAGTGAGCATGATTCCACAAAAGGACTTGGAAAAAACAACTGGCTACATTCATGGAGCCAATAATCCTGTCGGAATTCGTCAGAAACACAATTATCCCATTTTTATCGATAAAATTGCTCTAGACTTGGATCAAATGATTGTCTCTGCTGGCGAAGTTGGTCACAGCATTATCGTCGCGCCACAAGACTTGGCTAGCTTTGTAAAGGCTGACTTTGCAGATATCTTGGAGGGCAACTAAGAATGAAACTCTACTTTGTCCGCCACGGTCGTACCCTCTGGAACCAAGAAGGTCGCTTTCAAGGTGCTAGTGGAGATTCTCCCCTTCTTCCTGAATCCATTGACACCCTAAAACAACTTGGCCAGTATCTCAAGGAAGTTCCTTTTAATCAGATTTATTCAAGTGATTTACCTCGAGCGGTCAGATCTGCCGAGATTATCCAAAGTCAACTCCATACGCCCTGTCCTTTAGAAAGTGTTCCTAATCTCCGCGAATGGCAGCTGGGGAAGTTGGAAGGTTTGAAAATTGCAACCTTGGAAGCTATTTACCCACAACAAATCAAAGCTTTCCGATCTAATCTTGCTCAATTTGACACTCAAATGTTTGGAGCTGAATCCCTCTATAGTACAACTCAACGGACCATCCAATTTATCAAATCACTCAAAGACAGTCCAGCTGAGCATATTCTAATTGTCGGACACGGTGCTAATCTTACTGCCAGTCTTCGTACTCTCCTAGGTTATAAAGAACCACTTCTTCGTAAAGATGGTGGTCTAGCAAATGCCAGCCTGACCATTCTAGAAACCCATGATTTTGAAACATTCACTCTCAATACTTGGAATGATACTTCTTATCAATAACAGAACTTGATTTTATACTCAATGAAAATCAAAGAGAAAACTAGGAAACTAGCCGCAAGCTGCTCAAAGCACAGCTTTGAGGTTGCAGATAAAACTGACGAAGTCAGCTCAAAACACTGTTTTGAGGTTGTGGATAGAACTGACGAAGTCAGGAACATGCATACGACAAGGCGACGTTGACGTGATCTGAATTTAATTTTCGAAGAGTATTAACGTCAAGTTCTTTTTAGTTTTGAAAGATTATCCGTGAATTTCTTGGCTATTTATGATAAAATGGGAGTATCGCAAAAAATGACTCATCGTATTCAATTTTGAGTAAAACTAGGAGGATCCCATGTCAACAGAACATATGGAAGAACTAAATGACCAGCAGATCGTTCGCCGTGAAAAAATGGCTGCGCTCCGTGAACAAGGAATCGATCCTTTCGGAAAACGTTTTGAACGTACTGCAAATTCACAAGAATTAAAAGATAAATATGCCGACCTCGATAAAGAACAATTACATGATAAAAACGAAACAGCTACTATCGCAGGACGCTTGGTAACCAAACGTGGTAAAGGTAAAGTAGGTTTTGCCCACCTTCAAGACCGCGAAGGTCAAATCCAGATCTACGTTCGTAAGGATGCTGTCGGTGAAGAAAACTACGAAATCTTCAAGAAAGCAGACCTTGGTGACTTCCTTGGTGTCGAAGGTGAAGTGATGCGTACGGATATGGGAGAACTCTCTATCAAGGCTACTCACATCACACACTTGTCTAAGGCTCTTCGTCCTCTTCCTGAGAAATTCCATGGTTTGACAGACGTTGAAACAATTTACCGTAAACGTTACCTTGACTTGATTTCTAACCGTGAAAGCTTTGAACGTTTTGTTACTCGTTCAAAAATCATCTCTGAAATCCGTCGTTACCTTGACCAAAAAGGTTTCCTTGAAGTGGAAACACCTGTTCTTCACAATGAAGCTGGTGGTGCTGCTGCCCGTCCATTTACCACCCACCACAATGCCCAAAACATTGACATGGTACTTCGTATCGCGACTGAGCTTCACTTGAAACGCCTTATCGTTGGTGGTATGGAGCGTGTCTATGAAATTGGCCGTATCTTCCGTAACGAAGGAATGGATGCTACTCACAACCCTGAGTTTACTTCTATCGAAGTCTACCAAGCTTATGCTGACTTCCAAGACATCATGGACTTGACGGAAGGCATTATCCAACACGCTGCTAAATCAGTCAAAGGCGACGGCCCAGTCAACTACCAAGGAACTGAAATCAAAATCAACGAACCATTTAAACGTGTTCACATGGTGGATGCTATCAAAGAAATTACTGGTGTAGATTTCTGGCAAGACATGACTTTGGAAGAAGCTAAAGCTATCGCTGCTGAGAAGAAAGTTCCAGTTGAGAAACACTACACTGAAGTTGGTCACATTATCAATGCCTTCTTTGAAGAGTTTGTTGAAGAAACCTTGATCCAACCAACCTTTGTATATGGACATCCAGTAGCTGTATCTCCACTGGCTAAGAAGAATCCTGAAGACCAACGCTTTACTGACCGTTTCGAACTCTTCATCATGACCAAGGAATACGGTAATGCCTTTACTGAACTCAACGATCCAATCGACCAGCTTAGTCGCTTTGAAGCCCAAGCAAAAGCAAAAGAACTTGGTGACGATGAAGCGACAGGCATCGACTATGACTACATTGAAGCTCTTGAATACGGTATGCCACCAACAGGTGGTTTGGGAATCGGTATCGACCGTCTCTGCATGCTTCTCACTGATACAACCACTATCCGTGATGTATTGCTCTTCCCAACAATGAAATAAGCTCTTATCCTCTGGTACTTGTCAGAGGATTTTTTTGATGAAAAAAACTACGTTTTGCTAATCAAAACGCAGTCTCAGCCACTATTTTATATTACTATCCTTCTTTTACTTCTTTGGTTGCTACATCTTCTCCAAACCATTTTTGGCTGATTTTCTGGAACTTTCCTTCTTGGTATAGTTCGATTAAGGCCTGGTTTAATGCTGTTAATAATCTTTTATCAGCTGGCCTAACTCCGACTGCAAAGGATTCACTTTCAAATCCTGCTGAAAAGACATTGTAGTCATTTAATATCCCTTCAGACTGGAGATAGTAATTAGCATACACTCGGTCAATCAACAAGGCATCAATTCGATCATTTTTCAAGTCAATCAAGGCTTCATTGAAACTCTGGTATTGATTGGCCTTCTGGTCTTTGACACGATTTTTCAGTAAATCTGGCTGGGCTTCGAAGTCTAAATAACCAGAGGAACCGGCTTGGGCTCCCAAAGTCTTATCCTTCATATCCTCTACTGAATGAATTTTCTGGCTTTTCTTCGCAACCAGAACTTGCTGATTTTCCATATATGGAATGCTAAAGGCAACCTTTTCTCGGCGTTCATCAGTGGCAGAATAGCCATTCCAGATGGCATCTATGGTTCCATTTTGCAGTTCCGTTTCCTTCATATCCCAGTCGATTGGTTGAAATTGAACCTTAAAACCTAATTTTTCAGAGACAGCTTGTGCTAAGTCAATATCAAAGCCTGTATACTGTCCATTCTTTTCTTCAAATCCCATGGGTACAAAGGTATTATCAAAACCAATGGTTATACTCCCCTGCTCTTGATACTTATCCCAGTTATCCTGCTTTGGATCGCTAGCCTTCTGAGTACAAGCTGTTAAAAAGAGAGTCAAGAGCGAAACCAATACTAAAGCAATTTTCTTATTAGTCATTGGCACCTCCTACTTGGGCTCAACCTTGAGAATCTGATCTGCGATATTTTCAGCGAATTGTAAATCGTGGGTAACCACAATCTGCGTCATGCCAAGTTCCCTATTTTGCAAGATCAGTTTTTCAACTTCCAAGCGTAATTCTGGATCTAGGGCCGAAGTTGGTTCATCGTAGCCAATGATTTCTGGGTCAATCATCATAGCACGCGCCAAGGCCACCCGCTGCTTTTGCCCACCAGATAATGAAAATGGATAGGCATCTGCATGTCCTGCCAGTCCTAATTGTTCCAAAAGACCACGCGCCTTCTTCTCAGCCTCTTCCTGCTTCATTCCCATGGTCTTCACAGGCGATAAAGTCAAATTGTCCAGAACTGATAAATGAGGGAACAGTTGAAAATCTTGGAAGACAAATCCCAGTAGATTCCGCTTCTGCAATTCATCCAGCTCTAAAGGTTGTCCATTATAAAAGATTTGCCCTGAATCAATGGTTTCAAGACCTGCAAGCATACGTAAGAGGGTCGTCTTACCGCCACCAGAAGGTCCAACGATTGCCAGGATTTGCTTTTCAGGAATACTTAGACTGAAATTAGACAGGATTTGTTTGTCTCCAAATTTCTTATTGATATTTCGTAATTCTAACATGGCAACCTCCTATCTATAATAACTATACTTCTTCTCAACTTTTTTGGAAATAATTGTCACAATCCCAATTAAAATCAAGTAAATGGCTCCTGCCAAGAACATAGGAACCAGACTAGCATCGCGGTTAGCAGCTGTTCGACTAGCCAAGATAAGGTCTGAAATTCCGAGAGCATAGACCAAAGAAGTATCCTTGACCAAACTCATAACCTCATTAAAGACACTAGGAAGAACAATCTTGGTCACCTGTGGTAAGATAATATAGCGCACTGTGTCAAAAGGATTAAACTTCAAGACCTTAGCAGCCTCATACTGTCCTCTTGGAATAGTGTCAATTCCCCCACGGAAAATTTCTGCAAAGTAAGCTGCATAGTTGAGAACAAAGGCAATAATGGCAGCAGGAAGGCGATCTAAACGAATCCCAATACTTGGGAGCACATAATAAATAAAAATCAGTTGCAAGAGTAAGGGGGTTCCTCGCATAACCCAGATGTAAATGTTAATCAGATAATGGAGGGGCTTCCAATGGACTTGCAAGGCAAAGGCAATCAAAACGCCCAAAGGAATCGAAAATAGCAAGACCAGTGCAAAGACCTGTAAAGTCGTGCTCGCACCATTCAGTAAACTCGGTAATATCTCAAATAAATAAGACATACTGCACCTCCTAAAAGTAATTGTTCCTATTATAGCATGAATAAACAAAATAACCAACCATTTTTGCAAAAAAATTCTATCATATACAAATAAAAACCGTAGCTATCGAAAGAGATAAACTACAGTTCTATATGTTTAAACATTCTTACAATCTCTCAAACAGTTCTTGCATTTGCACATCATCTGGAACCAGTTTTAAGTAAGCTTGCGCATGAACTTTTGCTTCCTCAAAGTAGCCCAATTCACGCAAGAGATAGATATAGTGTTCCAGAAACTCTGGATTGTCCTTTAAATCTCCTGCCAACTCTTGGTACAGCTCATAGGCAGTATCCAAATCGTCCATTTCTTGATAGGAACGAGCAATCATCCACTTGGTCAAGAGATTTTCTGGCTCCTCACTTTGCAAGTCTAGAATATCCTCATAGCGCTCCTGCTCCAGATAAATAGTTGCTAGACGGAGTAAAATTTCTTCCGTATCCTCAGCGTCTGCTTTAGCAGTAAGGAGGTAGTTCTCTGCTCCACTAGCATCATGCAATTCATAAGAAAATTGTGAAGCAGCTAGTAAGAGACGAGTTTCAAATGGATTTTTCTCTAACCCTTGCTTAGCGATACGCAGGGCTTCTTGAACTTGATGTTCCTTATGTAAGGCCTGGCTATAACCATATTCATAGCCTTCAAAGTCAGGAGAAATGGTATCAAGCTGCTTAAAGTAGAGGACAGCTTTTTGGTATTCTTCTTGATCAAAGTAAAGACTGGCTAACTCAAAAGCTGTTAAATCATCATATTCTAACTCCAGGGCTTTTTCTAAAAACTCTGTAGCCGTTTCAAATTTCCCTAACTGGGCATAGGAAAAGCCAATTCGTTGATAGGTAGAAATTCCTGTTTGCTCATAAATCGAGCGATTATCTAACTGAGCATAGCCTTGAATAGCCTCTTGGTAATTTTCCAACTCACTATCCAACTCTGCTAAGCCCAATATCAAGAGAGGATCCTCTGAGTAGGTCAAAGCCTCCAGCAGTTTCTCACGCGCCACATCTGTCAAACCTTCCATCTGGTAAAGGTCTGCCTTCAGAGCCAAAGCCGAAACATACCAGTCACTGTCAGCTTGGATTTCCTCAAGATAAGCAAAGGCTTCTACGATTTGACCATCCTCGCTAGCAATTGCTGCTAGATTAAGATGAAGCTCTGGGAAATCCTCTACGATTTTCAGGTAAATTTCCTTGGCCTGAGGATAGAAACCAATTCCTTCTAGATAAGTCGCTAATTCATAAAGAAGCTCACTTGGATCATTTTCTAAAGCTTTAACGAAATAGTACTCTGCCTTAACTAAATCTTGCTCTTCCAAAGCCTGTAACATCTGTTGACTATTGTTCACTCTTAGCTTCCTCTCCCTCTAGTTCATATAGGCCACTAACTACCTTATACCATTCAAAAATCGCTGAAATGACAACTTTAGCAGAGGCATAAACCGGAATACCGAGCAAGACTCCCCAGATTCCAAACATGGATCCTGAAGTTAACAAGACAAAGAGAACATTAATGGGATGGATGTTTAATTGACTTCCCAAAATCAATGGAGAGACAAAACGGCCTTCAATAGTTTGTTCTACGATAAAGACAATCACTACTTTTAAAAGCATAACTGGCCCAGCAATCAAGCCCAATACTAGGGCAGGAAGCATGGCTAAGAAGCTACCCAAATAAGGAACCAGATTTAGAATACCAGCAGTAACTCCCAACGTAACTGCATAGCGTAGACCAATAATCTTAAAGAAGATCATAAACATTACCGCTACAATAATAGCCACTGTTACTTGCCCTCGAACATAGTTGGACAACTGTTGATTCACATCTGATAAAACCTGTCCAACAGGTTCTTTCAATTTCGTTGGCATGAATTGGGTCAAATAGTGACGCAGTCCTTTTCCATCACGTAAGAGATAAAAGAGCATGAAAGGAACGATAATCAAGGCAACAATCACTTGAGAAGCCCCGCTAATAAAGGCACTCACCCAGTTGACTGCCTGAGATGAAACCTTACTTGCCCAAACTGTAGCCTGGCTAGAGAAGTTTGTCAAAACCTGTTCTAACTGAGGTCTGAAATCATCTGGTAAATGCTTGGTTACCAATCCATTAACAATCCTATCTATATCTTCTAAGTAAACAGGAACGTTTCTTGCAAAGGTCAAAACCTGACGTTGCAGATTTGGAATGGCGACTGCCAAGCCCCAAATGATAAAGAGAGCTATGATGACAAAGACAATGCTGATGGCTATGACGCGATTGACTTTGTGTTTTTCCATCCAATCAACAATAGGATTCAACAAATAATATAACAAACCAGACAGAATGACTGGCAACATCACAACCGCTAAAAAGTCCAAAACAGGTGAAAATAGAAAACTAATCTTACTTAAAATAAAAAGATTCAGTCCCAATAATAAGGTTACTAAAAATACCGTAATGGCCTTGTTATCTAAAAACCACTTAAAAAACCAAGATAGGCTAAAATGTTTCTCTTTTTGCTCCATAAATACTTCCTTTCTATTGTTCTCTCATTATACCATTTTTAAATCAAAATAACTCTTTTTTAAAGTGCTTACATCTAATTGGATGTCTTTATTTGGCTTGTTTTTGTGATATAATAGTCTTATCTTTATATAGAGGTAACGTTATGAAAGAAACTGTTTATTTTGGAACTTATACACGTCGTACTTCCCAAGGGATTTACAAGGCAGACTTTGATACAGAAACTGGTCAGCTTTCAAATCTAGAACTTTTTGCAGCTGAGCCAAGTCCAACCTATCTTGCCTTTGACCAGCACCAACATTTATACACCGTTGGTAGTCAAGATGACAAGGGGGGCATTGCAGCCTATCAAACTGACGGGACTGTGTTAAATCATGTCGTTGAGGAGGGAGCTCCCCACTGTTATGTTGCTGTCGATGAAAAGCGTAATTTGGTCTATGCAGCCAACTACCACAAGGGACAGGTACTTGTTTATAAACGTCAGGAAGATGGTAGTCTTCTACTTAGTGATATGGATCAACACAGTGGCCAAGGTACACATGAAAATCAAGCTTCCCCCCATGTTCACTATACAGATTTAACACCTGACCACTATCTAGTGACCTGCGACTTGGGAACGGACCAAGTTATTACTTATGACCTTGATCAAGAAGGGAAATTATCTAAACTCTATACCTACCACAGCCAGCCAGGAGCAGGTTCACGTCACATCATTTTCCATAACCACTATAAAATCGCTTATCTGATTTGTGAACTCAATAGTACTATCGAGGTTCTAATCTACGATGGCGTTGGCGAATTTGAACGTATGCAAATTATTTCAACTCTACCAGACGGTTATGAAGGCTTTAATGGAACCGCTGCTATTCGTCTCTCTAAAGACGGTAAATACCTCTACGCTTCTAACCGTGGCCATGATTCTATCGCAGTATATACCATCCTTGCGGACGGTAGCTTAGAGTTGCTAGAAATCGTTCCAACACATGGTAAGACCCCACGTGATTTTGATTTGACACCCGACCAAAAATTTCTCATTGTTGTCCATCAAGACTCTGACAATGCAACTGTCTTTAAACGTAATTGTGACAATGGTCGTCTAGCAGAACTCTCCAACGACTTCCATGTTCCCGAAGCAGTCTGCATCCGTTTTGCTCCTTAAAACACCATAAAAAATGAACTTGGATTTTCAAGTTCATTTTTTTCTTATAGTCTATTTCCGACATTAATACGGTTAATGGCACGTTGCAGTGCAATCTTCGCACGACGTTCTTGGTCAATCAAGTGTTTGTCTTGTGCTTCTTCAATTTCACGCT
>CAURMD010000021.1:0-18503 GCA_963525985.1 uncultured Streptococcus sp.
CTTTGACAGCAGGTCTAGCTCTAGCGGCATGTGGGTCTTCCCAATCAAGTAATGCTGAGAAAACCTACTCTTATGTATTTACTAGTAATCCTGATACCTTGGACTACATTACGTCAACGCGTGGTTCCACTTCTAGTATTACGACTAACCTGATTGATGGCTTGTTAGAAAATGATAAGTATGGTAATCTCATTCCATCTATGGCTGAGTCATGGACGGTGTCAAAAGATGGTTTGACCTACACTTATAAAATCCGTCAGGGGGCGAAATGGTACACTTCAGAGGGCGAAGAGTATGCGGATGTAACGGCTCATGACTTTGTGACAGGTCTCAAGTATGCAGCTGATAAAAAGGCTGAAAACTTGTACTTGGTTCAAGACTCTATCAAGGGCCTCGCAGACTACGTTGAGGGGGAAACATCTGACTTTGAAACTGTTGGTGTTAAGGCAGTGGATGACTATACTCTTCAATATACTTTGAATAAGCCGGAATCTTACTGGAATTCTAAGACTACTGGGGGCATTTTGAGTCCTGTAAATGAAGCTTTTTTGAAATCTAAGGGAGATGACTTTGGAAGTGTAACACCATCCAGTATCTTGTCAAATGGTCCTTACTTGTTTAAATCTTTCACCTCAAAATCTTTGATTGAATTTGACAAAAACCCTAATTACTGGGATAAGGACAATGTGAAAATTGAGAAAGTGAAGCTCTCTTTCTTTGACGGTTCTGACCAAGATAGTTTGGCGAGAGGATTTTTGGAAGGGAACTACTCGGACGGTCGTATCTTCCCGACAAGCTCAGTGTTTGATCAGTTGAAAAAAGGGAATGAGGACAAGATTACCTATACACCGCAGAACTCAGTTACCTTCTATTATCTCTTTAATGTTAATCGTCAAAGTTACAAGCAGACCATGAAACAGTCTGATAAGGAAAAGACAGATTCACTTGCGGCCATGCAAAATAAGGATTTCCGTCAGGCTGTCAACTTTGCCTTTGACCGTCATGCTTATGCAGCGCAGACAAATGGTGAAGATGGAGCAGACCGTATCTTGCGTAACACGCTTATCCCAAGTGATTTTGTCCAAATCGGTGGTAAAAATTTTGGAGATATTGTCAATGAAAAGATTATTAACTATGGTACAGAGTGGTCGAATATCAATTTGAATGATGCGCAACCTGCCTTTTTAAATGCTGAAAAATCCAAGGCAGCATTTGCTAAAGCTAAAGAAACCTTGCAAGCAGAAGGCGTGACCTTCCCAATTCATTTGGATATGCCAGTTGACCAGACGGCCAAGTTAGATGTGCAACAAGCAAGTTCCTTTAAGCAGACAGTGGAAGAAACCCTTGGGGCGGACAACATTGTGATTGACGTGATTCAACTTTCTCCAGACGAGAAGGATCAAGCTACATTCTTTGCAGATACAGCTGAACAAAAGGACTATGACATTGATATTTCAGGTTGGAGTGGAGATTACTCAGATCCGAAAACTTATCTTGATCTCTTGGATCCAGAGTCAGGTTCACAGCTTAATAATATTGGGTTAACTGCTGGAAAAGATAATGAAGTAAAAGAAAAAATTGGACTTTCTGCTTACAAAAAGTTACTAGATGAAGCAGATAGCGAAGTTGAAAATACTCAGGCTCGTTATGAAAAATTTGCTGAAGTCCAAGCTTGGTTGACTGACAGCGCCCTCTTCCTACCAGTTCAAAGTGGCGGAGCCAACCCAATCTTCCGTAAGACTGTACCGTTTACAGGAGCTTTCTCTTTCGTTGGTCATAAGGGAGATGCTGACAACTACAAATATGTTGAACTGCAAAAAGAGCCGGTAACTGCGAAACAGTACCAAGAACTCTATGAAAAATGGTTAAAAGAAAAAGCTGAGTCAAATAAAAAAGCTCAGGAAGATTTAGCTAGCCACATTCAATAACATTGCTAGTCATGCTTTTTAGTTAATACTCTTCGAAAATCAAATTCAAACCACGTCAGCGTTGCCTTACCGTAGGTATGTTACTGACTTCGTCAGTTTCATCTACGACCTCAAAGCAGTGCTTTGAGTAGCCTGCGGCTAGCTTCCTAGTTTGCTCTTTGATTTTCATTGAGTATAAGCATAGTGGCTGGATTCAGAAAAAGGCCTTACCAGACGCTTTTGATTCTGGTAGGGCCTTTTCTTTATTCTTTTAAGTGATAGGAGTAGCTAGCGAAAACGACGTCCTGGTGGCAACGAAGGGCATATTTGAGTTTGAGACTCATCTGATTGTGTAGGATATTTTGCCAAGGTTTATTAGGGAGGAACTGGGGATGAGGACTACTTGCTCAGGTCCATAGGCAATGTAAGATAGAGCGTCGCTTGATGACATGGCTAAGGTCTGCATTTTTCCCAGCAGACCTCCCTCGCCTTCTGTTAAGGATTTAAGAGAACGGCCTATAAAGGTCTGTTTTAATTTTGTAAACATGGTATTTTCCTTTACTGAAAATTTCAATAAGTGTTATTATACTGCTTTGGAAAAGGAGCGTCAAGAGATGATGATGGGTTTTAGAATATTTTTTACAGATGAGGAGAGAGGTCAGTTTTTTTGCTATAATAGTAGATAGAAAACGAGGTTAGAAGAGATGATTTTTGATACACATACACACTTGAATGTAGAAGAATTTGCAGGTCGTGAGGCAGAAGAAATTGCCTTGGCTGCTGAGATGGGTGTGACACAGATGAATATTGTTGGTTTTGATAAACCGACGATTGAGCGTGCTTTGGAGTTGGTAGATGAGTATGACCAGCTCTATGCGACTATCGGTTGGCATCCGACAGAAGCAGGGACTTACACAGAGGAAATTGAAGCCTACTTGCTTGATAAGCTCAAGCATCCCAAGGTGGTTGCTTTAGGTGAGATTGGTTTGGATTATCATTGGATGACAGCGCCAAAAGAGGTGCAGGAGCAGGTTTTTCGCCGTCAGATTCAGCTATCTAAGGACTTGGATTTGCCTTTTGTTGTCCATACCCGTGATGCGCTGGAAGATACTTATGAGATTATCAAGAGTGAGGGAGTTGGTTCTCGGGGTGGCATCATGCATTCTTTCTCAGGGACGCTTGAGTGGGCAGAGAAGTTTGTCGCGCTTGGCATGACTATTTCCTTCTCAGGAGTGGTAACTTTCAAGAAGGCAACTGACATCCAAGAAGCAGCTAAAGAGTTACCTTTGGACAAGATTTTGGTGGAAACGGATGCGCCTTACTTAGCACCTGTACCCAAGCGTGGTCGTGAAAATAAAACAGCCTACACTCGCTATGTAGTGGACTTTATCGCTGACTTGCGTGGCATGACGGCAGAAGAGCTAGCGGCGGTAACGACTGCAAATGCAGAACGAATTTTTGGATTGGACAGCAAGTAATGAAAGAAAAAATTTCCCAAGTTATCGTGGTCGAAGGGCGCGATGATACGGCCAATCTCAAACGTTACTTCGATGTAGAGACCTATGAGACACGAGGTTCTGCTATCAATGACCAGGATCTAGAGCGGATTCAACGTCTGCACCAACGTCATGGAGTCATTGTCTTTACAGACCCAGATTTTAATGGGGAGCGGATTCGTCGCATGATTATGACGGCCATTCCAACAGTTCAGCATGCCTTTCTCAAACGAGATGAAGCTGTTCCTAAGTCCAAAACCAAGGGGCGTTCTCTGGGAATAGAACATGCCAGCTATGAAGACCTGAAAACGGCTCTAGCTCAGGTGACGGAACAATTTGAATATGAGAGCCAGTTTGACATCAGTCGTAGCGACTTGATTCGCCTTGGTTTTCTAGCAGGAGCAGATAGCCGTAAGCGACGAGAATATCTAGGAGAGGCTCTCCGAATCGGTTATTCCAACGGTAAGCAACTCCTCAAACGCCTAGAGTTGTTCGGGGTCACCTTGGCAGAAGTGGAAGAAGCCATGAAATCTTATGAGTAGGAAAGATGTAGCCGTTACAATTTTTTAAGTTTCACAGTATTTTTCGAAGCAGGTAGAAGAGGAGGCGTCTGATGTTAATTGGTCAAAAAATTAAAGAGATTCGGATAGAAAAAGGAATTAGTCGTCCAGATTTTTGTGGAGATGAGCAAGAACTGACAGTTCGTCAACTGTCGCGAATTGAAAGTGGAGCTTCGCAACCGAGTTTGCCCAAGTTAGACTATATTGCTCGCCGGCTAGGAGTTCCAACTTATAGCCTTATGCCGGATTTTTCAGCTCTTCCTCCTGCTTATTTAGAATTGAAATACCAGATTTTACGTGAACCAATCTATGGTAAAGAAGAGGAATACGATAAGAAAGAAGCGTGTTTGGAAGAGATTTATAAAACATACTTTGATAATCTTCCTAAAGAGGAACAATTAGCATGTGAAGTATTGCAGGCGTGTTTGGATACTTCTAGAACTAGAAGGCCTGAATATGCAGAGTTAATACTTGAGGAACATATGCCTCAGATTATAGAAAAAGAAGCTTATTCAATAAATGATATGTTGTTGATTCGTTTGTTTTTTTATCAAATGCTCATTAGAAACGATCTTGCCAAATTTGTGAATCAAATCGAAAAGATAATGTTCCTTCTTTTGGAACAGAAGAAGATAACTCAAATAGAGAATTACTTTATAATTAGAGATACTCTTATTTCAGGAATGTGTTGTCTTGAAAAGGTAGGAGTAACTGATTGTTTTAATGATTATCTATCGTGTTTACAAGAAATTATGGATAAAACTCAAGATTATCAAAAGAAACCTCTTGTATTTATGTTTTTGTGGAAGCAAGCATTAAGAGAAGAAAGAGATTTTAGTTTAGCTGAATCATTTTATCAGTCTTCTAAAACATTTGCGCAGCTAATTGGAGATGAATTTCTAGTAAAGAAATTGACAGAGGAATGGCAAGAGGATGTAAAAAAATATTTATAAACATAGTGAAACAATGACAAAAATGTCCTTGTTCTTGCATCAAAACAGTTTTAAAGTTCGTCTTTAGAGCTGTTTTTTTAGATATAAGCTAAAAATGACACGAAATAGTTCTATTTTAAGGACGTTGACGTCCTTGGTAGTGTGATAAAGATGGAGTATAATGACTATAAAAGTTCATTTCAGGGTGCTATTTTGACAATTTAGAGAAAAACAAATAATTTTAGAATATCATTTGGTAATATAATAGTATCAACGTTGATAATGGAAAGAGGAGCAAGTAACTCAATAATCTTGCGACAAAATAAGAGGAGGAAACAAAATGAAAAATAAGATTTTAACAAAAACAGCAATTGTTTTAAGTTGCTTTTTAACATTAAGTACTGTTGCTCTCCCATCTGCAACTGCTTTTGCTTCTACATATTCAGTTTCGGATAAAGCAACTCAAGTTTCAAAACGTTCTACGGCAACTAATAGTGAAGGAAAACATATCTACGTAGATAACGGACGTATATTAGAATTTGATAAAGATACTGTTTCGCAAGAGGATATCCAAGCTGCTAAAATGGACAGAGGAAAGTGGTCTTTTTCAGTTACAGCTATTCGAAAAGGTTATAGTAAACTCCCTTCGAATGTTAAAAGATGGATAAATCAATATATAGGATTGAATGCCATATTGAGTACACTAGAACACTTTACTGGTTGGATTGAAGATGGAATCTACCAGGCTTGTAAGCGTGCAGGTATGCCAGATTGGATGGCTTGGACAGTAGCTAAAGCTTTGACCTTGATAGCACTATAGTTTATGAAAAAATTAAAAAAATACCTTCCGTTCTTTTTCTGTCTACTATACCTAATACACGGAATACTTGATTTATCAACTTTAAATATTTTAGGTGCAATCTTTAAAATTATAATTAGTACTTTGGGTATAATAGTTACATATCCGTTTTATAAAGAAGGAAACGAATAATTTAAAGAAATAATTCTGTACTCAGTCTTATTTAGTTGTTCTCATAGTAGTAGGAATAATCCGTGTTTACCATTTGCGAGTAATAAACAATAATCCTAAAAAAAGTCTCTGACAACTAGTGATTGATTTTTCTCGGATTAGTTTCACACAATTGTTTATACGAATGATTGGAGATTATGTTAAATTTACTTTGTGGTATTTTGCAATCAGAGTACATCAAATAGGCACCTTTTTATGTGTCCTTCGTTTTACAATAGGGTAAGAATATTTATAAACATAGCGAAGTAATGACAAAAATGTCCTTGTTCTCGCATCAAAACAGTTCTAAAGTTCGTTTTTAGAGCTGTTTTTTTTAGATGTGAGCCAAAAATAATATGAAATAGTTAGATTTTAAGGACATTGACGTCCTTGATAGTTCTTGAAAAAACGGATATAATATATTTGAAGATGTTGCTAGTAGAAAGAACTTAATAAGCTTCTTAACATCGCAGTGACTGTGGTCATCTTCTCACTAAGTGACCAAGTAACTTTTTGGAGGAAATGATGAAACGTTTATTTATTTTGATTTCAATGGTATTGGTATCGCTTTATATGGTGATAACTTCCGTTGACCATCGAGAAGAGATTTTATTTGGTAACTATTCCTCTGTTGATGTGACAGGAATGGTGATAAATCAACCAGTAGCTGGTCGCGAAGAGGTGACAGAGGCTTTGAGTCACTTGGCAGTAGAGCACAAAAGTCTCATCGCCCGTCGGATCGTTGAGCCAAATGAAGCTGGAGAAACACGCTTTACCTATGCCACTTATGGCCAGGGAGAGCTTCCAGAAGGTCTGACCGTTTCCTCCAAGGAGAGTGCTGAAACGAGTGATTTATTAGGTTCTTACTTGATTGTGTCAGGAAGTTTGGATGGAGTGAGCTTACAGACCACCTTGAAAGAACTTGGTTATCAAGGCTTTGTTTCGAATGGAGAAGATCCATTTTCGATAGTCTTACTATTGGTGGCCACCCCTATGGTGCTACTGAGTTTAGCTATTTTTCTGCTGACTTTTATGAGTCTGACCCTGATTTATCGGATCAAGTCCCTTCGTCAGGCAGGGATTCGCTTAATAGCTGGTGAGAGCTTGTTTGGGGTGGCTCTAAGACCAGTGTTAGAAGATGTGAGACAGCTTATCTGCTCAGTGCTGGTATCCAGTCTTTTGGGATTGGGGATTCTCTGGTATCAAGGTGCCTTGTTTATGGCAACGGTGCAACTGGTCATCATTGCTCTTCTATTTTATGGATTGATCCTGGCCGGGATTTCTACCTTATTAAGTGTCGTGTATCTACTTGGTTTACAGGAAAATAGTCTGGTGGATCTATTGAAAGGGAAACTCCCTCTCAAACGTATGATGACATTGATGATGGTGGGGCAACTCTTGGCTGTGCTGGTGGTCGGCTCGAGTGCGACTGCTCTCCTACCCCACTACCGTGAAATGCAGGAAATGGAGAGAGCTAGCGATAAATGGAGCCAGTCCTCAGATCGTTACCGTCTATCCTTTGGTTGGTCTAGTGCATTTGCTGATGAAGAAGGAATGCGTAAGGATAATCGTGAGTGGCAGACATTTACTGAAGAACGGTTAGCAAATACAGACTCTTTTTATATCATGAGCAATGTTGACAAATTCTCAGATGGAGCAGAAGTGGATCTAGATGGCAATCGTCTCAATGATTACACACCAGCAGGGAATGTTATCTATGTCTCACCACGGTATCTAACAGAAGAGAAGGTTGCGGTATCTCCTGAGTTCTTGGATAAGATGCAAAACTTATCTGAGGGAGAGTTTGGGCTGATCTTGCCTGAGAGCTTGCGAGAGCAATCTGCCTACTATCAAGGATTATTTACAGATTACCTGCAAAACTTTTCATCTGAAAGTGTAGAAGTGACAAGTCAGAAACACTACCTCCCACAGGTAACGCTAGCTTTTACAGAAACAGGACAGGAACGCTTCCTCTATAACGATGGGTACAAGACGACACGTCAATACCTAAAAGATCCGATTATTGTGGTTCTAACGCCACAAGCGACTGGAACAAGACCTGTTGCAGGGATGTTATGGGGAACTACGGCTAATAGTGCCTTGAAACTAGATCGATATAGAGACAGCATTACAGCTCTAAAAGAGCAAGGTCTGTATCACAAGGTCTCTTACTTGGTAAAAAGCCAGCTATTTTTTGCCAAGGTACTAAATGACAAACGGGTGGAGTTTTACTCTCTCCTTATTGGGACGATTTTGACCCTGTCTACGGCTATCTTGTTATTTGATTCCATGAATCTTCTCTATTTTGAGCAGTTCAGAAGGGAGATCATGATTAAACGTCTTTCTGGTATGACAATCTATGAACTTCATGGCAAGTACTTACTGGCGCAAGGAGGAGTTCTCTTACTTGGGCTAATCCTATCTAGTGTTTTGACAAGAGATGGTTTGATCAGCGCTCTAGTTCTAGCTTTATTTACGCTTAACGCCCTCGTGATTTTAGTTCGGAAAGAGTGGAAGCGGAAAGACGACTTTACTTAATATCTTAGGAAAGCTAGAAAAGATAGATGGTGGAAGGGTTCTCTATCAGGGGAAAGATTTAAAAACCATTCCCACTCGCGAGTATTTTCGAGACCAGATGGGCTATCTCTTTCAAAATTTTGGCCTTTTAGAAAACCAATCAATCAAAGAGAATTTGGATTTGGGCTTTGTTGGTCAAAAAATCTCAAAAGTAGAACGTTTGGAAAGGCAAGTGGAGGCTTTAGAAAAGGTTAATCTAGGGTATTTGGATCTAGAACAAAAAATTTATACTTTATCTGGGGGAGAGGCTCAACGAGTTGCCCTTGCGAAGACTATTTTGAAAAATCCACCCTTGATTTTGGCAGATGAACCAACAGCAGCTCTTGATCCTGAAAATTCAGAGGAGGTTATGAATCTCTTGGTGGATTTGAAAGATGAAAATCGAATGATCATCATTGCGACCCATAATCCCCTAGTCTGGAATAAGGCCGATGAAATCATTGATATGAGGGAGCTTGCTCATGTGTGAAAAAATTCGTATTCGCAGGGTATCTGATTATCCTAGTGCCAGAGGTGGTTTAGAAGATATTCTCATCATGGAAAATATGACCAATCATCTCCTTTTGGTTCAAATCCGAGTGAATGGGTATTTGCTTGATTTTGCTAGCATTGAAGGGCAAAGGCAAAAGCATTATCGTTTGAAAAATTTACCTCAAACGGTTGAACTGACAGTGGACGATGTGGAGGAGGATGTAGATTTGACCCTACCTGAAAATCGAAGTTATCAAGAAGCTGATTTTTTCGAACGGATGTTTCGAGAGAACCGATAAATCCACCTTTAAAGATTTTCAAGACTATCTTTCTTCATGAGGAAAGATAGTTTTTTGGTATGATTTTCACCCCCAAAATACAAAGGGAATGTGTTACAATAGTAGTAACAGATAATAGAAAAGAGAATAGATGAGAATTGCAGATTATAGCGTGACCAAGGCAGTGCTGGAGCGTCACGGTTTTACCTTTAAAAAGTCTTTCGGGCAAAACTTCTTGACGGATACCAATATCCTACAAAAAATCGTGAATACGGCTGAGATTGATGACCAAGTTAATGTCATTGAAATTGGCCCAGGTATTGGTGCCTTGACGGAGTTTCTGGCTGAGCGTGCAGCAGAGGTCATGGCTTTTGAAATTGACCATCGTTTGGTGCCTATTTTGGCAGATACCATGCGTGATTTTGATAATGTGACCGTGGTCAACGAGGACATTCTCAAGGTTGATTTGGCGCAGCATATCCAGAATTTTAAAAATCCTGACCTGCCAATCAAGGTAGTGGCTAATTTGCCTTACTACATCACGACGCCTATTCTCATGCACTTGATCGAGAGTGGGATTCCTTTTAGTGAGTTTGTGGTTATGATGCAGAAAGAAGTGGCGGACCGCATTTCAGCCCAGCCAAATACCAAGGCTTATGGTAGCTTGTCGATTGCGGTTCAGTACTACATGACTGCCAAGGTTGCCTTCATCGTGCCTCGTACGGTATTTGTGCCAGCGCCAAACGTGGACTCTGCTATTTTGAAAATGGTGCGTCGTCCAGAACCAGCCGTAGCAGTGGAAGACGAGAACTTCTTCTTTAAGGTTTCTAAGGCTAGTTTCACTCATCGACGCAAGACTTTATGGAATAACCTGACAGGTTACTTTGGTAAGACTGAGGAAGTTAAGGACAAGCTGACCAAGGCTTTGGACCAAGCAGGCTTGTCACCAAGTGTGCGTGGAGAAGCTCTCAGCTTGACAGAATTTGCCAGTCTAGCAGACGCGCTTAAAGGGCAAGGACTCTAAGATGCAGGGACAAATTATTAAGGCCTTGGCAGGCTTCTACTATGTAGAGAGTGATGGTCAGATCTATCAAACACGGGCGCGTGGAAATTTCCGTAAAAAAGGTCACACACCCTACGTTGGGGATTGGGTAGATTTCTCTGCGGAGGAAAATTCAGAGGGCTATATTCTCAAGATTCACGAACGGAAAAATAGTCTGGTCCGTCCGCCCATTGTCAATATCGACCAAGCTGTAGTAATCATGTCCGTCAAGGAACCTGAATTTAACAGCAATTTGCTGGATCGGTTCTTGGTTCTCTTGGAGCACAAGGGCATTCATCCCATCGTCTATATTTCTAAAATGGATTTGTTGGAAGATAGAGGCGAACTGGATTTTTACCAACAAACCTATGGTGACATCGGCTATGACTTTGTGACCAGTAAAGAGGAACTCCTGCCCTTGTTAACAGGCAAGGTTACAGTCTTTATGGGGCAGACAGGTGTTGGAAAATCAACCCTTCTCAATAAAATCGCACCAGACCTCAATCTTGAAACAGGAGAAATTTCAGACAGTCTGGGCCGTGGTCGTCATACCACTCGAGCTGTTAGTTTTTACAATCTCAATGGTGGAAAAATAGCAGACACGCCAGGTTTTTCGTCGCTAGATTATGAAGTATCAAGTGCTGAAGAGCTGAACCAGGCCTTTCCAGAGATTGCTAGTGTCAGTCGCGGCTGTAAGTTCCGTACTTGTACTCATACCCACGAACCTTCTTGTGCGGTTAAACCGGCTGTCGAAGAAGGTATCATCGCGTCCTTCCGTTTTGACAACTACCTACAATTCCTCAGTGAGATTGAAAATCGCAGAGAAACCTATAAAAAAGTTAGCAAAAAAATTCCAAAATAAGGAGAAACCTATGTCTCAATACAAGATTGCTCCGTCAATTCTGGCAGCAGATTATGCCAACTTTGAACGTGAAATCAAACGTCTAGAAGCAACTGGGGCAGAGTATGCCCATATCGATATCATGGATGGTCATTTTGTGCCACAAATCAGTTTTGGTGCAGGTGTGGTCGAAGCTCTTCGCCCTCATAGCAAGATGGTTTTCGACTGCCACTTGATGGTAGCTAATCCAGAGCATCATTTAGAAGACTTTGCGCGTGCGGGAGCGGATATCATCAGCATCCATGTGGAAGCAACGCCCCATATTCATGGTGCCCTCCAAAAAATTCGTTCACTCGGTGTCAAACCTTCAGTCGTTATCAATCCTGGCACACCAGTTGAAGCCGTCAAGCACGTACTTCATCTAGTTGACCAAGTTTTAGTCATGACGGTTAATCCAGGTTTTGGTGGGCAAGCCTTTCTACCAGAGACCATGGATAAAGTCCGTGAGTTGGTTGCTCTTCGTGATGAAAAAGGCTTGAATTTTGAAATCGAAGTGGATGGCGGGATTGATGACCAAACTATTGCCCAAGCCAAAGAAGCTGGTGCGACCGTTTTTGTAGCAGGTTCCTATGTCTTTAAGGGAGATGTCAATGAGCGAGTACAAACTCTCAGAAAACAACTGGACTAGGGTTGCCGTTTTTGCAGGTGGAGACCGCGGTCATTATCGGACGGACTTTGATAGTTTTGTTGGTGTGGATCGAGGCTCGCTCTGGGTCTTGGAGGAAAACCTTCCTCTTGCTCTAGCGGTTGGAGATTTTGATTCTGTGACGGAAGAAGAGCGACAGGTGATTCAAAAACGTGCCCAGCATTTTGTTCAAGCCCGACCAGAAAAGGATGATACAGATCTGGAATTGGCTCTCTTGACTATCTTTGAGAAAAATCCTCAGGCTCAGGTCACTATTTTCGGTGCTTTGGGTGGCCGTATTGATCACATGCTGGCCAATGTTTTTCTTCCTAGCAATCCCAAGTTGGCGCCTTATATGCGCCAGATAGAAATTGAGGATGGGCAAAATTTAATTGCCTATTGTCCAGAAGGAATCAGTCAGCTAGAACCTCGTTTAGACTATGATTATCTAGCCTTTATGCCGGTTCGGGATAGCCAGCTGACCATTCTTGGTGCCAAGTATGAGTTGACAGAGGAAAATTTTTTCTTTAAAAAAGTGTACGCTTCTAACGAATATATAGATAGGGAAGTGTCGGTGACTTGCCCAGATGGCTATGTGGTTGTACTGCATAGCAAGGACAGGAGGTAGGATGGAAAGTTTACTTGTTCTATTATTAATTGTCAACCTAGCTGGTCTCTTTCTGATTTGGCAAAGGCAGGATAAGCAGGAAAAACATCTCAGTAAGAGCTTGGAGGAACAGGCAGATCACTTGTCAGACCAGTTGGATTACCGCTTTGAACAAGCCAGACAAGCCAGTCAGTTGGATCAAAAAGACTTGGAAGTGGCTGTCAGCGACCGTTTGCAAGAAGTGCGAATTGAGTTGCATCAAGGATTGACGCAAGTTCGTCAAGAAATGACAGAGAATCTCTTGCAAACTAGGGATAAGACTGACCAACGTCTTCAAGCCTTACAGGAATCCAATGAGCAACGTCTAGAACAAATGCGCCAAACGGTCGAGGAAAAGTTAGAAAAGACCTTGCAGACACGCTTACAGGCTTCCTTTGAGACAGTTTCCAAACAATTGGAGTCTGTCAATCGTGGCCTTGGAGAAATGCAGACAGTTGCCCGCGATGTCGGCGCCCTTAATAAGGTTCTCTCAGGAACCAAGACGAGAGGTATTCTGGGTGAATTGCAACTGGGGCAAATCATCGAAGACATCATGACACCTGCCCAGTACGAAAGAGAATTTGCAACGGTTGAAAACTCCAGTGAACGAGTGGAGTATGCCATCAAGTTGCCCGGACAAGGCGACCAAGAGTACGTCTATCTACCAATTGACTCCAAGTTTCCACTGGCAGATTATTACCGCTTGGAAGAAGCCTATGAAGTGGGTGACAAGGATGAGATTGAACGCTGTCGCAAGTCACTCCTAGCAAGCGTCAAGCGCTTTGCCAAGGATATCAGGAACAAGTACATAGCACCACCTCGGACAACCAATTTTGGAGTTTTGTTTGTGCCCACAGAAGGTCTCTACTCAGAAATTGTCCGCAATCCTGTCTTCTTTGATGACTTGAGACGGGAGGAGCAGATTATTGTCGCAGGTCCAAGTACCCTGTCAGCCCTTCTCAACTCCCTATCGGTTGGCTTCAAAACTCTCAATATCCAAAAGAGTGCCGACCATATCAGTAAGACCCTTGCTAGCGTTAAGACCGAGTTTGGCAAGTTTGGTGGCATTCTGGTCAAGGCACAAAAGCATCTCCAACATGCCTCTGGCAATATTGATGAATTATTAAACCGTCGCACTACAGCTATCGAGCGAACGCTCCGTCACATTGAGTTATCAGAAGGTGAGCCTGCGCTTGATTTACTCCATTTCCAAGAAAATGAGGAAGAATATGAAGATTAGTCACATGAAAAAAGATGAGCTGTTTGAAGGTTTTTACCTAATCAAATCAGCTGACCTGAGACAAACTCGTGCTGGGAAAAATTACCTGGCCTTTACCTTCCAAGATGATAGTGGCGAGATTGAGGGGAAACTTTGGGATGCCCAACCTCATAACGTTGAGGCCTTTACTGCAGGTAAGGTTGTTCACATGAAAGGGCGCCGAGAAGTTTATAACAACACCCCTCAGGTCAATCAAATCACCCTACGCCTGCCTCAATCCGGCGAACCCAATGATCCAGCTGATTTCAAGGTCAAGTCGCCAGTTGATGTCAAGGAAATCCGTGACTACATGTCGCAAATGATTTTCAAAATTGAAAATCCTGTTTGGCAACGAATTGTCCGAAAGCTCTACACCAAGTATGATAAGGAATTTTACTCCTATCCAGCTGCCAAGACCAACCACCATGCCTTTGAAACGGGTTTGGCCTATCATACGGCGACCATGGTGCGTTTGGCAGATGCCATTAGCGAGGTCTATCCTCAGCTCAATAAGAGTCTGCTCTATGCGGGAATTATGCTGCATGACTTGGCTAAGGTCATTGAGTTGACGGGGCCAGACCAGACCGAGTACACAGTGCGAGGCAATCTCCTTGGGCATATCGCTCTGATTGATAGTGAAATTACCAAGACAGTGATGGAACTCGGCATCGATGATACCAAGGAAGAAGTTGTTCTGCTCCGCCACGTTATCCTCAGTCACCACGGCTTACTTGAGTATGGAAGTCCGGTTCGTCCACGTATTATGGAAGCAGAGATTATCCATATGATTGATAATCTGGATGCAAGCATGATGATGATGTCAACAGCTCTGGCTTTGGTGGATAAGGGAGAGATGACCAATAAAATCTTCGCTATGGACAATCGTTCCTTCTATAAACCAGATTTAGATTAATAATTTAAGAAAAATGAGCATTTTTTAGGATAAGAATGTTCGTTTTTTTATGTGAATATGGTATAATAAGTAAAAGACAAAAATGAATACTCTTCTAAAATCTCTTCAAACTAGGGTAGCATCGCCTTGTCGTATGTATATATGTAGTTATATTACAGACCTTGTCAGTTCTAACGACAATCTCAAAACAGTGTTTTGAATCGCTAGCGACCAGCTTTCTAGTTTGCTTTTTGATTTTTTGAATAAAAATGGAATAGGAAATAGAAATGAAATTAAGAAGAAGTGATCGGATGGTTGTCATTTCCAACTATTTGATTAATAATCCTTATAAACTAACTAGTCTCAATACTTTTGCTGAAAAGTATGAATCTGCTAAATCATCCATCTCAGAAGATATTGTCATTATCAAACGTGCCTTTGAGGAGATCGAAATCGGTCATATCCAGACAGTAACTGGGGCTGGCGGAGGTGTTATCTTTACACCGTCTATTTCGAGTCAGGATGCTAAGGAAATGGTTGAAGACTTGTGTGCCAAGTTGTCAGAAAGTGACCGTATCTTGCCAGGTGGTTACATCTACCTGTCTGATTTGCTTAGCACACCAGCCATCTTGAAAAATATTGGTCGTATTATTGCCAAGAGCTTTATGGACCAAAAGATTGACGCGGTTATGACAGTAGCGACTAAGGGTGTGCCACTTGCAAATGCAGTTGCCAATGTCCTCAATGTTCCCTTTGTCATTGTGCGCCGTGACTTGAAAATTACCGAAGGTTCAACTGTTAGCGTCAACTATGTTTCAGGTTCAAGTGGTGACCGCATTGAGAAAATGTTCCTTTCAAAACGTAGTCTCAAGGCAGGCAGTCGTGTCCTGATTGTGGATGATTTCTTGAAAGGCGGCGGAACGGTCAACGGGATGATCAGCCTCTTGCGTGAGTTTGATTCAGAATTGGCAGGTGTAGCGGTCTTTGCGGACAATGCCCAAGAAGAACGTGAAAAGCAGTTTGACTACAAGTCACTCTTGAAGGTAACCAATATTGATGTCAAGAACCAAGCCATCGATGTTGAGGTTGGTAATATCTTTGACGAAGATAAATAAGAGATAGAACTAAAGGTTGGAACAATTGTCCCAGCCTTTCTTTGCAAATAGAATAGAAGGAAACTTATGAAAACACCATTTATCAATAAAGAAGACTTAGAAAAGATTGTTGCCGAGTTCCCAACTCCCTTTCACTTGTATGATGAGAAGGGGATTCGTGAAAAGGCAAGAGCCGTCAACCAAGCATTTTCGTGGAACAAGGGCTTTAAGGAATATTTTGCAGTTAAGGCTACTCCAACACCAGCTATTTTAAAAATTCTCCAAGAGGAAGGCTGCGGTGTGGACTGCTCTAGTTATGTAGAACTTTTGATGAGTCATAAACTGAATTTCCCTGGTTCTGAGATCATGTTCTCTTCAAACAACACGCCAGATAAGGAATATGCCTATGCGCGTGAATTGGGTGCGACCATTAACTTGGATGCCTTTGAAGATATTGAACATCTAGAGCGTGCAGCAGGCATTCCAGAAATCATCTCTTGTCGTTATAATCCTGGAGGCGTTTTTGAACTGGGGACAGACATCATGGACAATCCTGGAGAAGCCAAGTTTGGCATGACCAAGGACCAGCTCTTTGAAGCTTTTGCCATCTTGAAGGAAAAAGGAGCCAAGACTTTTGGGATTCACTCCTTCCTAGCGTCCAATACCGTGACCCATCTCTATTATCCAGAGTTGGCTCGTCAGCTTTTTGAATTGGCTGTTGAAATCAAGGAAAAGTTGGGCATTTCGCTAGACTTTATCAATCTTTCTGGCGGTATTGGTGTCAACTATCGTCCTGAGCAGGAGCCAAATGATATCGCCTTGATTGGTGAGGGAGTTCGTAATGTTTATGAAGAGGTTCTTACGCCAGCAGGTCTTGGTCAGGTTAAGATTTTCACCGAACTGGGTCGTTTTATGTTGGCACCTCATGGTGCTTTGGTCACAAGAGTCACTCATAAGAAGAAAACTTACCGTACTTATCTGGGTGTGGATGCATCAGCAGTCAATCTTATGCGTCCAGCCATGTACGGAGCCTACCACCATATTACTAACGTGACCCATCCAGATGGACCAGCTGAAGTGGTAGATGTGGTTGGTTCACTCTGTGAAAACAATGATAAATTTGCAGTGAATCGCGAACTGCCTCATACAGAAATCGGTGATTTGCTGGTAATTCATGATACAGGTGCCCACGGATTTTCAATGGGCTACCAGTACAACGCCAAACTTCGTTCTGCGGAAATCCTCTATACCGAAGAAGGTAAAGCCCGTCAAATCCGCCGTGCAGAGCGCCCTGAGGACTACTTTGCAACCTTGTATGGTTTTGATTTTGAAGAATAAAATGATAAGTAATTGAAAATGAAATTGAAAAACAGATTGCTTTCTAAAAAATAGGCAAAAATCTTGTTTTTCCTTCAAGTCGTGATATAATAAAACTATAAAACGTTTTCAAGGAAGGTAACGATATGTCTGAAGAAACAATTGATTATGGACAAGTGACAGGAATGGTGCATTCGACAGAAAGCTTTGGGTCAGTAGATGGACCTGGTATTCGCTTTATTGTCTTTTTGCAGGGCTGTCACATGCGTTGCCAGTATTGCCACAACCCAGATACTTGGGCGATGGAGTCCAACAAATCACGTGAACGGACGGTAGATGATGTCTTGACAGAGGCCTTGCGCTACCGTGGTTTCTGGGGGAATAAGGGTGGGATTACAGTCAGTGGAGGAGAAGCCCTCTTGCAGATTGATTTCCTGATTGCCCTCTTTACCAAGGCCAAAGAACACGGAATCCACTGTACCTTGGATACCTGTGCCCTTCCTTTCCGTAATAAACCACGTTACCTTGAGAAGTTTGACAAACTCATGGCTGTCACTGACTTAGTTCTCTTGGATATCAAGGAAATCAACGAAGAACAGCACAAGATTGTCACTAGCCAAACCAATAAAAATATCTTGGCTTGTGCCCAGTATCTATCAGATATTGGAAAACCTGTCTGGATTCGCCACGTGCTAGTTCCGGGATTGACAGATAGAGATGATGACTTGATTGAACTTGGTAAGTTCGTCAAGACCCTCAAAAATGTGGATAAGTTTGAAATTTTACCTTATCACACTATGGGTGAGTTCAAATGGCGTGAATTGGGAATTCCATATTCCCTCGAAGGGGTTAAACCACCAACAGCAGATCGCGTCAAGAACGCTAAAAAACTCATGGATACCGAAAGTTACCAAGACTATATGAAACGTGTACATGGATAAAAAGAAGCCTGATGGAAACATCGGGCTTTTAAGTTTATATAAATATCTATAGATGAATAGAATAGACTTAGTGGCTGAAATTCTGGTAGATTAAAATAGAATGTGAACAAATCGATTAGGGAATTTAAAGCAATTCTTAACTGAAAGCAGATTTTCTATTCTAAGCATTTCAGCAGAAAAAATTAACATTTCAGAGAAAGTTATAACATAGATATCTGAAATCAGCTAAACTATTTGTATCAAGATAAAGGAGGAAGTTATGAAAGCATTTAAAAAGTTGTTCAAACGTCATACATGGAATTTCGGTATTGTTAGCATTAGCTACAAGGTCAATCGTCGCGTGACAATCTGATTTTGACTGAAAGCAAATTTTCTATTCTAAGCATTTCAGCAGAAAAAATTAACATTTCAGAGAAAGTTATAACATAGATATCTGAAATCAGCTAAACTATTTGTATCAAGATAAAGGAGGAAGTTATGAAAGCATTTAAAAAGTTGTTCAAACGTCATACATGGAATTTCGGTATTGTTAGCATTAGCTACAAGGTCAATCGTCG